>URSI01000099.1 GCA_900550505.1 uncultured Eubacteriales bacterium | reverse complement strand
TCAATACGCTTTTAGGTTCCCCCAGACATCTTATTTGCCAATGCTGCGGTATGCTTCTTGGTGATTCTTCTATCAGTAAGGAGCCTGACGGGACATTCAATGAAGAATACTGCAAATGGTGTTATACTGACGGGAAATTTATTTATAAGAGTATTGAGGAATTGACAGATTTTCTTGTTGATCATATGTCAAATGAGAATTGGCCTGCGGAGCAGGCACGAGCCTTTTTTGAAGCTCAATTGCCTCAGCTTAATTATTGGAATAAGTTGAATAACTAAGCCGGCAGAGCTGAATTTTATATTGCAGTCGTCTGAAAAAGATTTATCCTTTTTCAGACGACTTCTTATTTTAAGTAGATTCACAAACTACAAAAAAACTCTTTCCAAATGTAGAGTAATCGCATAGGAAGAGTGGATGTGATATAAATATGTGATTTAGGGAATACAATTCCCCTCGCACACACCGGCATATAAGCATTATTGTAAAATTTAATTTTTGTCTTGAAAACTTCCACACTATGCTTAACCTACTCACTGCCACTGATGCGTTGATGAATATTTCCAGCCTCATGAGGATAAAACACGTTCAACTTTTTTGTCAGGTTTCTGAAAGCAATTTGTTTTATTTTTCATATTTTTTCACAAACCTCTTGAAATTTTTGTCGTATTCAATTAGAATGATAACGTATTTCATGGAGCAATCGATACCGTTGCTCTTAGAGAAAGGAAGCAAAATATGGAAAAGCTTTTCAAGATTCGGGCTAGCGGTTCTACCATAACCACCGAAATCGTTGCGGGCATCACCACTTTCTTTACGATGGCATACATAATCATCGTAAACCCGGCGATGCTTGCTCAGTCAGGCATGGAGTGGGGCGCAGTTTTCCTTGCTACGATCCTTGCCTCTATCGTCGGCACGCTCGTTATGGGTCTGGTCGCCAACGTCCCCTACGCTCAGGCTCCCGGAATGGGACTGAACGCGTTTTTCGTGTTCACTGTCTGCTTTGCTCTTGGTTTCACATGGCAGCAGGCACTTTCAATGGTCTTCTTGTGCGGTGTCATCAACATAATAATCACCGTTACAAAGGTCCGCAAGTTTATCATCAAGTCGATCCCTGTCAGCCTTCAGAACGCTATCGGCGGCGGTATCGGTATGTTCATCGCCTACATAGGAGTGAAGAATGCCGGTCTCATAAAGTTTACCGCTGATCCCGGCACCTGGGCGGATGTCGGCGGCGGGACAGCCGTTATAAATTCCAGCGCAGTGCCCGCGATGGTGGAGCTCAATGAAAGAGCCGTTCTGCTCGCAGTCATAGGCATTGTCATCACTATCGTTTTGCTCGCACTCAAAGTCAAAGGTGCGCTGCTCATAAGCATTGCCGCTACAACGCTTATCGGTCTTCCCATGGGCGTTACCAACGTCAGCGGAAATTCCACCAGTTTTGTTGAGTGTCTCAATGCTCTTCCGAGCACTTTCGGCGTCATCTTCACAAAAGCAGGTCTTCCTTCACTTTTCACTGATGTAGCCAAGCTTCCGCTCGTACTTCTCACGATCTTTTCATTCAGCCTTTCCGACACGTTCGACACTATCGGAACATTTATCGGCACCGGTCGTCGCAGCGGTATATTCAGCGAAGAAGACGAAAAAACAATGGAGACCAGTTCAGGCTTCAAGTCCAAGATGGACAAGGCTCTGTTTGCCGATGCTATCGCGACTTCAATCGGCGCTATTTTCGGCACCTCCAACACGACCACTTATGTTGAGAGCGCCGCGGGCATCGGAGCCGGCGGTCGTACGGGTCTGACGAGCGTTGTTGTTGCCATTTGCTTTGCTATAAGCGCATTCTTTGCAAGCTTTGTGAGCGTCGTTCCGTCTGCCGCAACCGCTCCTATCCTTATAATCGTCGGTGTCATGATGATGAGCTCCTTCCGTGAGATCGAATGGGAAAATCTCGATGAAGCGATTCCCGCATTCTTTGCCAGCGTTTTCATGACCTTCTTCTACTCCATTTCTTACGGTATCGCATGGGGCTTCATTGCATACTGCATCGTCAAGCTCTGCAAGCGTCAGGCCAAGAGCGTACACATCATTCTCTGGATCTCTGCACTGCTGTTTATTCTCAACTTCGTGCTTCTCGCTTTACTGTAATCCGACAAGCACCGACCGATAATAAGCGATATGAACACACGCCGCAGCTGAAACGCCGACGGCGTGTGTTTTTTGCTATATGGTCAGCTATTGACAATGTCGCAAAAGAAATGTAAAATGTCAACAAGAGCAGTATCTATTGATACGTATACGAGCTTCAAGGAGAATGATATATGCGCATACTTATTGCCGAGGATGAACATGATCTCAATGCCGTCATAGCCAAAAAGCTGAACTCTGACGGATACAGCACGGATTGTTGCTATGACGGAGAACAGGCGCTCGAATACCTTGAGGCGGCAAAGTATGATGTCGTTTTAATGGATGTGATGATGCCGGTAACGGACGGGTTTGAGGCGGTGCGACGCATGCGTGCCAAAGGCGATATGACTCCTGTCATATTTCTCACCGCACGCGACTCTGTCACCGACAAAGTTCGCGGACTGGACACGGGTGGGAATGACTACATTGTAAAACCGTTTTCATTTGACGAGCTGACAGCCCGCATCAGAGCGCTCACACGGCGTTCTTCCGCAAATCCCACGAATGTTTACAGCGTCGCCGACCTGACGCTTGACAGCGAAAAAAAGCGCGTAACACGCGCGGGACAGGAAATAAAGCTTTCTGCCAAAGAATTTGCGTTGCTTGAGTATCTGATACGGAACCGCGGCAAGGTTCTTTCGCGGACACAAATCGAAAACAACATCTGGAATTTTGACTATGAAGGCGGGACCAATGTGGTGGACGTGTATATCCGGTATCTTCGCAAAAAGATAGATGATGGTCACGACATCAAGCTGATACATACGGTACGTTCCAGCGGATATGTCCTCAAGACCGGTGAAGACAGCTGACTGCCTTTTCCATCGTCCGGCTGCGGCTGCCTATATTTCCGATGACAGGAGAATTGTTCAATGAAAAGTTGGTCGATCAAGCTGCGTGTTACGGCATGGTATGCTTTCAGTCTGTTGCTGATATGCATTGCAGCCGCCGCCTTGATAATTTACACGGGACACAACATCATCCGGGAAGATGTTAAGGAAAAGCTCGTCACGCTTGTGCGCGACAACACCCGTGAGGTCCGTTATGTGCCGGATATTGCCTCCGAAAGCCTGAACAACGGCGATCTTCACATTGCATATGAAGGCGGTTTCATAGAGATAGACGATCACTTCTGTGACTACTCCGATGAAATATACACCTCTCTGTACGGCGCTGACAACGAGCTTATATACGGTGAGAATCCAATACTTCTCGACTGCCCGAAGGCTCCTGATGTTTCGATAATGACGACGGTCACCGCGTACAACGGGCAGAAATATTACCTGTACGATCAGTATGTGGAGATTGAAGGCACAACGGGGCTTTGGCTGCGCGGAGTGGTTCCCGTGAACGCAGGCACCGTAGTCATCGACAAGGTGATAAGCTTTGCCACATGGCTGTTCCCTGCACTCTGGCTTCTTTCGCTGCTTACCGGTTGGCTGTTGGCTCATTTTTCATTCAAACCGGTAAACAAGATATGCATGACCGCCAACGCCATTCGCGAGGGCGACGATCTTTCGAAGAGGATCGCTCTCGGCGACGGCAAAGACGAGCTGCACCGGCTTGCAAGTGCATTTGACGAAATGTTTGACAGCCTCGAAAAGTCCTTTGAGGACGAAAAACGTTTTACCTCCGACGCTTCGCACGAACTCCGAACACCGACGGCCGTGATCATGGCGCAATGCGAATATGCGCTTGAGAAACCGCGCTCCGCTGCGGAATATGTAGATTCACTTGAGGTCATAAAACGCCAGGATACAAGAATGACACGGCTCATAGCTCAGATGCTGAATTACACGCGACTTGAGCAGCGTAAAGAGCTTGCCGACAAAGAAATGACCGATCTCAGCGAGCTGGTCAACATAGTCTGCGACGAACACGAAGGCTCACAGCAAAACGGCATTACCATGACCCGCAGTATCGGCAGTAATATAAATGCCGAAGTGGATCGCGACCTTTTTGTAAGGCTTGTTGATAATCTGATTTCAAACGCGTACAAATACGGCAAGGAAAACGGAACCGTGAATATATCTCTTTCAGAAAGCGACGGGCGCGTCATGCTGAATGTTGAAGATGACGGCATCGGCATCGCTGCAGAGCATTTGGACAAGATATTTGACCGATTTTATCGTGTGGATACTTCACGGACGGGCGACAAGGGCACCGGACTGGGGTTGTCAATGGTCAAGCGCATTGCCAAACTGCACGGCGGTGATATTTCAGTTGAAAGCACACCCGGCAAAGGCTCCTGCTTCACATTCACCATGCCGGTAAAAAAAGCAACGGGTTGACTTCTTCGTGAGATAGAACCGGGATTGTATCTTACGGCGTCTACATAATACCCTCTGCACCAAAACTCTCGGTTTCCGTATCGGTATTTTAGATTTGCATGTTTATCAAATATCATTAAACTGCTTTTCCCTTTAAGATATCCCATAAAACTTGATACACTTATCTTTGGCGGTATTGATACTAAAAGATGTATATGGTCCGGACAGGCTTCTGATTCTATTATTTCTACACCTTTCCATTCGCATAACTTTCTTAATATCTGCCCTATCTCCGCTTTTATCTTTCCGTAGATTACTTTTCTCCTGTACTTTGGTGCGAACACTATACTATTCTCAATCACACAGAGGTCTATCACTTTGAAAAGGGCAAATTGATACTGCATTTGCGGTACGATTTTGAAAGTAATAAGTTTTGCGATACTGTTGGGCAGAGGTTACGCTACTACCGACAACTCAAAGGCTATTCAACCCGTCAACTTGCAGATATGGTTAGTGTTGTTCCTGCAACGATAACACTATATGAAAACGATAAGCATTCCATTAAATTCAAAACGGCAGTATCTATTGCCGAAGTGCTTAAAATTGACCGAACATTATTGCTT
>URSI01000098.1 GCA_900550505.1 uncultured Eubacteriales bacterium | reverse complement strand
GCAAAACTTCCGCTTCGTAGCATAACAAAAAGAGATGGAGTAACCCATTTTACTGAGTTACACCATACCCTACATAAAAACTTCCTTATCCGAACGGTGCAAATACAGTCGCTACTGAACTTATAAAATGAGAAACAAGCTCAAAGTTTGATTTTTCAGAGTTCATTGATACAAAACCTATATTTTCCCACAGTGACATCGAAGCGTTTCAGCAAATCTTTCCCATGTATTGACACAACAGGATAACAAGCACAAAACCGGAGCCTTCGGGATTGTCTGATCTCTTAATACCCGACAATGCACAAAGATGATATACTCACACATATCCTGTTCCGCGTCGGATCCATAGGACAACCAGGTGCTCACATATCGGAAGATCCAGTTTCAGCGTCTTCCCTTTTTTGGCTTTTCATAGTACCGTTCGGCGCTGTCGGTAAAACAACGGTACTTCTTATCAGAATAGCGCGGATCGACATCGTTGAATATATGCCCCAGGATCCTTCCGCCTGCCTGCTTCAAGGCGGCACCCGAATCCTCGAGACTGCGGCGATCCGTATGACGTTGTCTCGACACAAGCAACGCACCGTCCGCCCTGGACGCCGCAACCGCCGCATCGGTCACTACGCCGATCGGAGGCGTATCTATAAACACATATTCAAATTCCGTCAGACCGCTGTCCATCAAATCGGCAAAATTCGGTGACATCAAAAGCTCAGTGGGATTAGGCGGAACGGTGCCGGAAGTGAGTACGGACAGATTTTCAAACTTCGTCTCGCGGACACAGCCTCCGTTTGCAAGCCCGCCGAGCAAGTCGGAAAGTCCCGGATCCTGCTCGATACCGAAGATCCGATGCAGTCTCGGCTTTCTCATATCGGCATCTACAAGCAACACTTTACTGCCGGCAAGCGCGAATGCAAGCGCAAGATTTATACACGTGATGGTCTTACCGTCAGAGACGCCGGGGCTGGTTATCACTACCCTTCGGCAATTTCCGCCGCCTGAAGCGCTCAAAGCAAAAATCAGATTGGTTCTGGCTATGCGGTATGATTCGCGCACGGCAAAAGACGCCGTATCGTCCAGCAAAATGTATTTACGTTCACGCGGAGCCTTGCTCATTTCTGACGTCCCCCCTCTTCGTACCTGAACCTGTCTTCATCCGAAAACAAATTAGGTATTATCCCGAGGACCGGAACCCCAACTGCTCCTCTAAGATCGTTCTCGGTCTTTACCTTTGTATTGAGCAGATCGATAAGGATCAGCGCCGCAGCCGTGACGAACCCGCCGGTAACCGCCATAAGGAGCGGCAAGTTGCGGTTGGGTGAATTGGTCTGTGAAGTCGGTGTCTGCGCCTCGCTCAGCGTTATCACCGTTCCCTCACCGCAGAAGGAGCTCATCTCCGGACCGAACAGTCCGTATTCGCGCACACTGTTGGCGATCACCGCCGCCTGCACCGCGTCGGAACAGGTGACGCTGATCTTCATAACCGCCGTATCCTCAACAGCCGAAACGCTTATCATGGACGCGATCTGATTGCGCGTATAATCATAGCTGATATTATCTACTACCGTGTCGAGCACCTTGTCAGACTTCAGTATCGTTGACAACGTAGGCACGAGTTCCTGAGCGGCTTTTACCGATGAAGCAGTGATCTGTTCAGAGGATTCCTCAGTTCCGCCGACCTTTATCAGCACCTGTGTAGTCGCTGTATAGCGCGGCACGAACGTAAGTGTATTGTATATCAGTGCCGTTCCGGCGCAGACCGCAGTGATGATGATAATAGCCCACCAACCGCGAAGCAAAACGCCGAAGATATGCGCGAGGCCTACTCCTTTAACTTCCTGATCGTGGTTCATTTGCTGTAATACCTTTCAAAAAGCATTATACTACTTACGCGAATGATACCACATTTTTCCCATCAAGTCAATACAGAGTTTCAGATGAGCTATTCCCTGCCGCAGACGTATCAAACGCCCAGCAGTTTTCTCAAAACCAGCACAAGCATATTTTCCTCGGGTGTCAGCCGCTCGTCATAGGACTCAAGAGTTTCACCTCTGCGAATTTCTTTTCCGTTCAAATCGGTAATGCAGCGGTCTACTGCCATTAAACATTTGTCCTCGCCTATTCCGGTTAGCGTAACGCAGGAACCTCCGCACATTGAACAGCCCACAGCTTCCTCGCACAGTATTCTGGCGCCGCTGATCTGCGCCCCGTCGACAAAAACAACTTTATCGGCAAACAATTCCCGCTCAAGGCTCACGTCATTGGCTATAACAGCCACCTCGCACTCGTATTGTTCGGTCACCTCGCAAAATTTTGCTATCTTCTCCCGCAGCACGCCGTTTGCCCCGAACAGTGAAATGCGTTCACTCACGCTGTACACCCTCCATATCCGCCTGTATATCGATATCCAACAGCAACTCACCGAGTGATACCGGCAAAAGACCGCTCCCGGCACATGCCGCCGCCGTATTTGTAAGTATCCTTCCGCTTGAGGAATCAACCTCCCCCATGCTCCAAACGCTTCCGGCTGATACGCTGTCACGGCTGCCTTCCACGGCATACTGACCGTACGCACGTACCGTCTCATAGACAGTGGGTGCATCTTCACCTACATACTTTACAAATCGAGGGTATACGCCGCAGGACTCATATATTTTTTCGTTGTATTCGGCTATGGTGCGCATGATTTCTTTTTTTCCTGTCGATGACATATCCTGCTCAATCAACAATCCCAGCTCACATTTATCCGCCACCGCGCGCAATTCCTCTGAGTTAAATGCCGCGTGATCGGCACTGATAAACAAACATATCTTTATACCCAAAGAAGTAGCGGTATTTACGAGCGAAACGGCATCCTTGACATTTGTACCGCGTCCGCAGTCCGCGCAGACAGCATAAATATTTTCATCCGTTTCGACACGTTTTATAGCATATACCTGATTGAAAACGGCCGTTGCGTCGTCATCGCCGTCACCCAGTATAAGGCATAGCCCCAGAATAACGGCAAGACAGATCAACAACAGCCGTGTCAATGTCTTACTGTCAGCAAGACTGTTATTCATAAACCACACCACCGTAAAGAAAAAGTAATCGGTATAGTTTATGCCACAGTGCGCTGACTTATTCGTATTTATTCTTTATTTGTAGTAACAGAATCTCGGATTCTGCCTGTGGGCCTCCATGATCACAGCGATCTGCTGCCTCACCTGTTTCAGAGTAACTTCGAGCGGCTTGCCCTCGGTCAGATGATCATATACCATATCATAATATTTCCTGACCGCAAAAGTGAAAGGACTCATTGCATCTCCGTCCCAGCTTTCTTCATACCACTTGAGTTGTTCGGAGCAATACGCGGGAAGTTTTTCCTCGCCTTGCGAAAGCGGAGTCCTTACCAGTTCATGTGAAGGCGCTTCATCCGCAATAAAGTACTTCCAGTCTATCCTTGACATGGTGCCTCTCAATGTGCCCCTCGTGCCCTGCACGCAATATGTAAATTCAGGATATGCATCGCTCGACGATATTTCAAGATCCACCAGAGGCTTTCCCGGAGCGCTGAGCATAAGCTTCACAAAGTCTTCGGCGTCACCGTAGCTGTTGCAGGAATCCATGCGGCACCACACATCCGGCATGACATCATAGTTATCCATGAGATTCAATGCCTGATCAAGCGGATGAGGCCCGGTATTGGCAAGGGAACCGCCGTTGAGGTCAAGACAGCATTGCCAATCCCAGCGTCTGGCGTATCCGTTGAAGCGTATCGATATCTGACAAATACGGCCGAGACAGCCGCTTGCTATTACTTCCTTGACTTTTTCAAAATACGCCGCAAAACGCGACTGCTGGAAGACCATAAGAGCGCGTCCGTTCCGCTGAGCGGTCTCGACAAGATCGTCAAGCATCGTGACGGTAGGCGTAAAAGGCTTCTCACACAGCACATTGAACCCGTTTTCAAGCAGCTCCTTTGTAACGGGATAGTGCAGATGACTCGGTGTGCTGTTTACAACGAGATCGATGTCATCCCTTCCCAGGATATCCTTATACGAACTGAAGACATCGCATCCGTATTCCTCATGGGCTCTCTTACGTCTGATATCATCCGGCTCAACTACCGCAACAATCTTGAATCTTTCCGTATCGGTTTTAAGGTGCAGGCCGTGAATGTCACGTCCGCTGCGTCCTTGCCCGAGAATTGCGAGCTTCAACTGCTTCATACCATACTTGCCTTCCTTCCGACTGACTTTACTATGTTATTATAGACCATATCAAGAAGGTTGTAAAGAGGTTTTTATGCACTTTTTTTCCAAGCCTTCATGCTTTCCGTCGTCCGCGCTCAGCGAGCCGTACGGAATTATTGTAGTGTTCTCACCATCCGTTGTGAAGCCATATCCCTTGTTTGTAAGAAAGAATACGCATTTTTTGGCGTCGCAACCGAGTTTTTGGTGCAAGAGCCTGAGAGCCCCTTCCGTAAAAAAACTGCTCACAGTCAGCATGGTACCGCTTTCACGCGACCAAACGGTGGCAGTTCTTTCCGTCCGGGGCTTTGGATCGTCAAGCGTAAGAAGCGCATCGCAGACAACGCTCACATATTCGTCATTTTCAAAAGCCACCATACTTCTGAGCACCGCGCCGTACGGATTTTCCGGCATTTTTTTGCGAGCATGCCTGAAAAGTCGCCCTGCTGCAAAAGACAAATACGCCTCAGCAAGCTTCTTGTGATACATATCAAAGCGTGAGCCTCCGGCAAAATAGTCTTCCGGTGCGCTTGGATACGAAATGTTAACCCTAACCAGTTCGCGTTCTCCGCTTTCGTATGTTTTTTTTATCGTGTTCTCCTTCATTGTCACATTCCCTGCCTTTCAGCATATTATATGTGCACTTTATGAAAACAGTGACACGAAAAATAAAAAACATGCCGATCAGACCTATCGTCCAGAGCTCAAGCGGAATGTCGCTGATACGCGCGGCGGTGAGCAGAGGATGGAGGTGCCATTTTATCCGGTCAAACATCAAGTCGGGGATCATGGTCACAAGGCATACCCAGACCGTACCTGCAAGACATCCTGTCAACGCCTGCTTTTTTTTGAGGGGATATACTGCTTCGACCGCAAGCACCGCGGAAAG
>URSI01000097.1 GCA_900550505.1 uncultured Eubacteriales bacterium | reverse complement strand
TCGGGCTCATCCGGGAACACGCCCAGCACTCCGACTATCCCGTTGGCTTCACGGTCGATATGGGCGGGATGACACACGCCGCCATACGATTTCACAAGGCTTACCGCATCTTCGAGCGAAATACACGCGGCATTGACAAGCAGCTTGCTCTCTCGTCCCACCTCATTGTCGTCATCGTCAAGTATTATCTGTGCTCCGAACACACTCTCCCGATTCATCACCGGCGGGATCAATTCATATACCGCCGTGTCAAACCGCATAGCATCCTCAAGCCGCTCGAACAGACACACAAGATGTATCTCCTCCGCCGTGGTCAGCTCCATCCCGGCGACCGGCACGATGCCATAGTTCTCACACGCCTTGAAGAACGCCGGACAATTCCGGCACGTATTATGGTCAGTCAGCGCCGCTATGGCTAAGCCGTTCAGAGACGCCATACCCGCTATGTTCCACGCGGTCATGTCATCGTCACCGCAAGGCGAAAGGCAGGAATGTATATGCAGGTCGTACGGATAGCGGCGGATCATTTCAGGCAGCCGCCGACACGTATGCACGCTTCCGCCGCAGGCTCGGCACAACGCAAAACATTTATTTCTTTTTCCGTCGCCGTGGTCGTAAATTCCGCCGAGAGCTCCGAGCCATCCGCAACTATCACACATGAACAGCCCGTCAGCGACGCCACCGCCAGCACATTTATGTTATTCATTATCGTGACCCATGCAGCGCCCTCGGTCAACCTGCCCATCACATGACTGAGCAGGTCGCCGGTAAACACCCCGGTAATACTGTCGTCTCCGCGCGGCATCGATATTATTTCATATCCCGCCGCGTCCGCAAGCTCACTGACCGTCATCCTTTTTCTCCCGCTCCGAATGTTGTATGCTTTTCAGTTTTTCACGCACTCTGACCACGCATTCGTCGGCGTGTATACACCCCTTGACAACATCCTCCGCAAACGCACGACAGGTAGGCGCTCCGCAGAACCCGCAATCCAGTGCGGGCAGTTCTTCATTGAGCTGTTCGATCATCCGCATCTTCCGCATCGCTTCGTTACGGTCCGGGTCAAGGTACGACACCGGGTCGTATTCTATCGTGCTCTTCATAAAATAGCGTTCCGGTATATAGCCGTCGTCGTTCCCCGTATCTCTCAGCCAATTCTGAGATACCGGCAGATATCTCTTCAACATCTGGAGCCTTGCCTGTGCAATATACGGGTTCTCCACCGTCATAACACCGCCGACGCACCCGCCGCTGCAGGCATTCAGCTCGATGAACTCCAATCCCGCAAAATTGTCGTTATCAATCTCCTCAAGCACCTTTATGACGTTCTCTATCCCGTCGGCAGCCAGATATTTGTCGTTGAACAACGCCGTTGCCTCGCCGCCGGTGGAAGCCCATCCGATCCCGATTATTCCCGAGCTGGAAACGGGCGGCGGCATCTTCTTCTTATCCATCACCTCAAGCAGCTTGAAGTACATATCTCCCATGGAAACGACCGCGTCGACATTCGATTTATCGGAAGCGTCGCGGTTTTTCACATAACTCACCTTTGCCGGACACGGCGATATGAAGCACACGCCTATATCCGCCGGCGAAAGCTCGGGATGACGTCGCCTTGCGCGTTCCTTCGCGTTCTGCGCAGCGATCTCCACAGGAGGAAGTATCGGCATGATGTTGTCGCACAGGTAAGGATAGCGTTTTGTGATAAGCCTCACCACCGCCGGACAAGCCGAGCTGATGACCGGCTTCTTTATATCGTCGCGCTTCAGAAACCGCCTTGTGTATGCGGACACCATCTCCGCAGCCGCGCTGACCTCGTAAACATCGTCAAAGCCGCTGTCGATCAGACCCTGTATGATGTAATCTATGTCGTCAAGGTTATCAAACTGACCGTAAAACGAAGGTGCCGGCAACGCGATCAGCCACTTGTAATCCGCACGGACAGTTTCAAGCTTGTCATACGCGGCGCGCTTTGCCTTATACGGACATATCCTTATGCACTCGCCGCAATCTATGCACCGCTCCGAGTCTATGACCGCCCGACCGTTGCGTACCCGTATCGCCTCCGTAGGACAACGCTTCAGACAATTGGTACACCCTTTGCACTTGTCAACGTCCAGCGAAACGGAATGATTGTATACGCTCATGTGGTATTCACCCGCATAGTGATCTTCGTCCCGCGCCCCAGTTCCGTGTCGATGTGCATCTCGTCGGTATAGCGCTTCATGTTCGGAAGCCCCATCCCCGCGCCGAAGCCGAGAGCGCGCACCTGTTCAAGCGCTGTGGAATATCCCTCCTGCATCGCAAGTTCAACATCCGCAATGCCCGGTCCGTGATCTTCAAGTATTATTTCTATGAAATCATCGCAAACCGCCACATCGGCTTTCCCGCCGCCGGCGTGGATGACCATATTTATCTCGCCCTCGTACATGGCTATGGCGACCCTGCGTATTATCTCAGGGGGATATCCGAGCTGCCGCAGTATCTTTTTAAGTTGCACCGAGGCTTCGCCCGCCGACGTGAAGTTCTCGCCGTCCACGACAAAGCTTACTCTGTAAGGCTCGCCCATTGCCTACACCTCAGACCCGCATCATGCTCTTCTGTTGAGGCCGGCGTCATAAAGTATGCCGCACGCCTCAAAGAGCCTTGTGTCCGTAGCGAGCACCGCTATGTTACATTCTTCCGCAAGCTCTATCATTTCCGCAGTAGGTTTCTTCCCCCGCACGAAGACCACGCATACCATGTCCATCATGTCCGCAGTCCTTATGACCTGACAGTTTATGAGCCCGGTCAGCAGCATCCCCTGCTCCTTGACGAACGCCAGCACGTCGCTCATCATATCGCTGCCGCAGGCGGAATGCACGTCCCGTTCAATATCCGCATTCTTGGTCAGCAGCTCCGCATTGAGCAGCCGCTTTATCTCGCTGATCTTCATCGGCCCGTTATCTTCTCTGCTCTATGATGCCGCGGACATCATCAGGCACGATACGACCGTAAACGTCGCCGTTTATGACCATTACCGGCGCAAGCCCGCAACAACCGAGGCAGCGTGTATCCTGTATGGAAAACTTGCCGTCCGGCGTGGTTTCGCCTACTTTGATCCCAAGTACGTTTATGACCTCGTCAAGTATCCCCTTTGCGCCCTTGACGTAGCACGCAGTGCCGGTGCATACGCTTACCACGTTCTCACCCTTAGGATTGAGTGAAAACTGCGCATAAAACGTAGCCACTCCGTATATTTCAGTCACAGATACGCCCAGTCCCTCGGAGATCATCGTCATCGTGTCCATTGAAAGATACCCAAAGAGCTCCTGTGCCTTCTGCATGACAGGCATAAGGTTGCCCTGTACGTTCTTCATCTCCCCGATATACGCTTTAAGCTCCTGATTCTTCTTGGCAAGTTCGTCCATTTTTCGATATCCCTTTCATTGATAGACTGATAGCTACGCGCGCATCGACCGGCGCACGGCGACGCCACGCCACCGACGACACACGCATTGGAATTATAACACACACGCCGCTCAAAAACAATACCCGACGGCATTTATTTTCGGCGCATATACCCTTACTTTCAAGAAATATCCGGCAAAGCCGTCAGGTCTGCGACGGTTCTGCACGTTCAGCAAGAAAAGCCTCCGTTTCGGCTCCGGTAGGAAGCGAAGGCGCCGCACCGCGTTTTGTTACCGTAAGAGCGCCGACAGCATTCGCGTAGCGGCACGCTTCCAGTATATCTCCGCCGTTTGAACAATAACGATAGCCCAGCGCCGCGGTAAAGGCGTCGCCTGCCGCGGTGGTATCGACAGGGGTCACGTCGAACGGAGAGACGAGCGTGCAATACTTCCCGTCGTAGACAAAGCATCCCCTGTCACCGAGTTTCAGCACCACATATTTCATTTCCGTCCTCTGGTACAACGCCATGGACGCGCGAAGGCAATCTTCGGCGCTGACCGGCCGTATGCCCGTGAGTATCTCCGTCTCGCTCTCGTTCGGGCTGAATATCTCGACCCGAGGTATACGTTCGATCGGGTAATCACCGCGCGCGGGCCCCGCATCGATTATCAGCGGAACATTGAGCTCAGCGGCGCGTTTAGCGGTATAAAGCACCGCGTCCATCCCGATCTCAAACTGCGTCAGCACAGCCTCGGGCCGAACCGCAAAAGCTTCTTCTATGTCCCTGTCGCTGAGGCGTGAATTGGCTCCCGGATATACTACGATGCGGTTGACACCGTTCTTTTCGACGATGACCACGGCAAGCCCTGTCTGTGAAAGCGAATCGATGTGGATAAACCGCAGGTCTATCCCGCAATCGCCGTACAATTTGCGCAGGCGTTTTCCGTGCTGATCGTCACCGACCCTCGCACACAGCATGACCTGCGCTCCCAGCAGTGCTGCAGCGACCGCAGTATTAGCGCCCTTTCCGCCCCCGGCATATTCATACGGTTCATACGACAACATAGTCTCCCCAGCGCACGGGAGACGCTCACAATTCATGACAAAATCCATGTTTGCACTGCCGACAACAAGCATTCTTACCGACATGATATCACACCTCACCTTGTTGATATGATTTTATCATGTTTTCCGTGTTTCGGCAACAGTTTTTTTTTAAAATACCCTTGACAAGGTAAGGAAAATGTGTATAATAATGCGAGTGTAAAGAAAAAAACTTTACACCGGCGCGCCTAAAGGCACGTCTGAACGGCATCAAGGTTCACTGACGAACGATAATGCGGGTACAAATTAGGCAAGGGGGCATTTGCTTGACGTTTCCCGATAAACGGTTTCGCATAAGTGCGCTTCTTGACACCTACGGGATGTTGCTCAGTGAGAAACAGCGATACGCTCTTGAGCAATACTATAACGAGGATCTTTCCCTCTCCGAAACAGCAGAGAACATCGGCATAACCCGTCAGGGTGTGCGTGATCTGCTGCGCCACGGCGCTGAGCAGCTCGAGACGTACGAATCGGCGTTGGGGCTGTACGATTACAGACAAAGGGTGATGTCGTCGGCGCGCCGCATAATGGCTCTTACCGACAACGAACAGGTGAGAGCGATCGCAGCAGGACTGACGGGTGCCCGGGAGAACTGATTCTCTTCGGGCAATAAACACGGATTCGCAGCAGATCGAA
>URSI01000096.1 GCA_900550505.1 uncultured Eubacteriales bacterium | reverse complement strand
CCGTATGGTGTGAACCACACGCCCCTCAAACGTGCGCGTCTGCCAGTTCCGCCACAGCCGCAAATTCTGCCGCGCATCTGCGCGACGTGATATATTATACACGAAGCGCGGGATTTGTCAACACCTTTTGCAAAATTTTCTTCAATATTTGTTTACAGCCCTGCGAGTGAGTAGACCCAGTCGGTAAGCTGCAGCATCAACGGGATGGTGAGCACTGACAAAACGGTGGAAAATCCGACAAGCTTGGCGGCAAGCCGCGAATCGCCTCCGTAAATATCTGCAAAAGTAGCAGCGGCGGTTGCACCGGGCACGGCGGTCATGGTGACACACAGATATGTGATATCGGAGCTTACTCTGAAAACAAGACAGAACATTAAGGTAAGTACCGGCAGCATCATAAGCTTGATCAGGGCATAGCAGTATACCGGGGGCGCCGAAAAGAGCTTTTTGTATCCTTTTTCGCATGCCAGTGCGCCTATCACTATCATTGATGTAGGAAATGTCATGTCCCCGACCATCTCCAACGCGCTGCCGATGGCAGCCGGCAGGGAAATCTTCATGATAAAAAGCAAAAAACCGATGGCAGAACTTACGGTGCCGACGTTCAGAAAAACCCGTCTGAGGTTCAGCTTTGCGGACGTGCCGCGTATATACACGTAAACTCCGTATGAGAACATCAATATGTTGAATACAAACACATAACATGCTCCGTAAAACAACCCCGTCGGCCCATAAATGGTTTCAAGCACCGGAAACCCCAGAAAACCGCAATTGCCGAAAACAGTAGCGACTTTGTAGATTCGCCGTTCACGGTCCGGGCAGCGGCGATAGGCAAAAACTGCGACAAATGCAGCGCCGGCATGGAGCAGCAGGGAAGCGAGCATCACTCCGAAGCCGTCGGCCAACAGCTCAGGCGTATATTCAAGCTGCATCGATGATACTATGAGGCACGGCTGAAGTACCAGCACCAGAAACGACGACAGCTTTTTTGTGGTCTCACGGTTGAGTACCCCGCTTATCCGTGATATCACGCCGACGAGCATCACGACCAGCAGTGATGATACGGAGCCCGCGACGAGCCCGACATCAACGTTCATTGTGTTGTTCTCCTTTAGATTCGGTTATGCGCACACCGGAGGATGCAGTGGAAAAAAGGGTGCATCCCTGCGCGCGGAAGTATTCTATACGCTCATGTAGCGCTGTTTCCTCACAGCGTAGTTTTATGGCAAGGCAAGAGATGCAGAGAAATTTCTCTGCACCTCTGTTTACCATTTTTCTGTATAGACCTATTTCATCGCCTGTCAGACTGCGACCGCAATCTGAACAGGTAGGCATGATGTTCATTTTATGGTTACGACTTTCGCCCTGTATACGGCACACTGATGCGGTTCCAGCATCGGGTTGAAGTAGTTGATGTACATGCCGGCCGGTTCGTGCTTGATGCAGTCATAAAGCTCGAGCGCGCATCCGCTGGAAACAGGCAGACCGATATCCCAGAAGTGCAGGAGCGCGTCAGTACGGGTATCCGTCAGGTTGAAATAGCCGATGGCATATTCACCGTTGGCAAGCGGTTTTACGAGCGTGTGACGTCCGTAGAAGTCAAGCGCAAGGTACGGCTGCCTTCCGTCCTCATCCTGGTTTATTGCGATAAGATCCTTGTTCAGCAGTATGCTGCGCGTTTCTTCGGACGCGTTGCGGATATCGCACCCGATCATCAACGGAGAATTCATCATGCACCAGAGTGCAAAATGGGTCTCATATTCGGTATAGGAGCAACCGCCTCTGGCGACATTTCCTTTGCCGTTCATACCCACAACGAGCATATCAATGTCGTTATAGCAGCCGGGTGCACCGTACGGTCCCTTGGATATCTGGGAAGTATACAGATCGACTATCGACTGCCAGTTGTCAGTTATATCGCCGGTGGAACGGAACATATGTGCTCCGCTCGAACGGATCCAGTCGTAAACATCGTCAAGCCCCCAATTGCAGGCAGAGAGCAATATTTCGCGTCCCGTGCTGCGGAGCGCCATCGCCATACGGCGGTAAAGATACTTTCCGTCACTGTTGACAGGTCTGTTGCAGTAGTCATATTTCAGAAAGTCTACTCCCCATTCCGCAAAAGTGCGGGCGTCAACGTATTCGTACTCAAAGCTGCCGGGGTATCCGGCGCAGGTTCTTGTACCTGTGTCTGAGTACATACCGAACTTGAGACCCTTGGAATGGACGTAGTCCGCTACAGCTTTCATACCGTTGGGGAATTTTTCACGGCTGGGGACGAGTCGCCCGTTTTCATCGCGTTCACGTTCGCTCCAGCAGTCATCGATGACAAGATAATTGTAGCCGGCATCAAGATAGCCCTTGTCTACCATTGCGTCCGCTGTCTCTCTTATGAGCGCGTCGCTTATGTTGTGCCCGAAGGTGTTCCATGAGTTCCAGCCCATAGGGGGAGTCTTTGCAAGCATTTTAAATACCTCTCTTTGATTGTGTTGGCATCTCAGCGGCATTGACCGCTGTTTGGATGATACCATATTTGAAAGCCGCTGTCAATCAATTTTTCCGCTCAAGCGAGTAAAAAAGCCTTGAAAAAAAAATGTTGTGGTATTATAATAAACTAAAGTATTGTTACGGAGGGTAAAGTAATGAAAATAGAAAATCTTATTGCAGGACTCGGGCAGCGTATCCTTTCTGCAGGTGATCTCGAATCAGATGCAGGTCAAATGAATACGCCGGCTGCATCCGGAAAGCTTACCGACGGAGTTTTTGCGCAGAAGGCTACATATACGGATCCTGCGTATCATAAGTTTTACGGCTCGATAGACCGTACAATCGTCTATGATCTGGGTGATGTCTGTGCCGTATCAGGATTTATGGGTTCGTTTCTCCATGAGGAACAGACCGCAGTTCGGCTTCCGGCATATGTTCGCATAGCGTTAAGTGAGGACGGTGACGGCTGGGAGACGGTCGCGGAGATCAAACCGGAACGAACCAATGTCGAGTCAGAGATACGCAAGCTCAGTGCGGAATTCGAACCTCGTGCCGCACGTTATGTAGGTATATCGTTTAATGTCGCCTGCTGGGTTTTTGTTGATCAGTTTGAGGTCTACGGTGTTCGTGACGCCGCCGGAGCAAAGTCGATCGTTC
The DNA here is from genome assembly GCA_900550505.1 of uncultured Eubacteriales bacterium. Taxonomy (GTDB): domain Bacteria; phylum Bacillota; class Clostridia; order Oscillospirales; family CAG-382; genus UMGS1307. Next base: position 2,157 of record URSI01000096.1, on the reverse strand, counting down.
CGGAGAAAAAAACCGCTGTTAACAATCCTAACCGCTATGTCGAGCCGGACGATTTTTACGGTATCCATGATATCATGCTTGCGTATAACTGTCTTTACAGCAATCCCGAGCGCGGGTTGCTTACAAAGGAGCTTCTGCTGCCGTATGTGGCATACTACGACAGAGACGGGAAAATGAAGGACATCTATTTTGACTCTTTCCTGTTTCTTCCGTTTGTGGCGGCGGCGCCGAGCGGCGGGTATTACTACGATAATAAGTCAAAGCCGGGATGTCTGGACGACTGGAAGTATTATGTAAACGATACGTTCACTCCCGGAAAAAATGTTGAGGCATTGAATGATGCCGTTGGAGAGGTGAAGCAGATTCTCGGGCTTGAGAATTATCGTGCGAGAGTTTTCTTTTCCATACTTTTCCCCACGGAGACTCAGAAGGAGTTTGGTGTGGTCGACGGCAAAAAGCTTGATTTTACCAGGCTTGATGACCGTAAGGCTGCGGTTCGATGGCTGGTGAAAGAGCAGCTCAATCGATTTAAGGCGGGCGGTTTCGACAACTTGTTGCTGACGGGATTTTATTGGTTCCACGAATCTGTCGACTATTCGGACCCCAATGAGCTGGAGTTGCTCAGGTATACTACCGATTATGTCAGGTCGCTCGGATATTCAACGATTTGGATACCGTGGTATCAGGCATCCGGATTCCACGAATGGCAGAAATTCGGGTTTGATGTTGCATGCATGCAGCCGAACTATGCGTTCACTCAGAACACTGCAAAGGTCGTTTATGCGAATGCCGCGACGACGAAACGCTTGGGTATGTGCGTTGAGATGGAGATAGGCGGTTTGTCACATGAGCAGTGTGCGCGCTTCAGGATATACATGAAGGTGGGTGCACAAACCGGATATATGAACGCATTGCATATGTATTATCAGGGCGGGGGCCCCGGTGAGTTCTACCATGCACGTCTGTCGGATGATGAAAAAGTAAGAAACATATACCATGAGCTTTATACCTTTGTAAAGCACCGCTTGCCACTGGCCGATATACGGCTTGACACCTGCGCTTTTGAAACGAAAGCGGGCAGTGTGCTTGACGCACGTATCGCTTCCGGGGACGATATCATAGTTGCCACCCTCTATGAAGGCACGAAGAACGGTTCACTGACGCTTGCCAATGACGGCAGCTTCAAATACATACCTAAGACGGATTTTAAGGGACTTGACAGATTTTATGTCGATGTTACGGTCGACGGAAAAGTGAAGGATATTTTTGAGATAACGGTTTCCGTTATCGCCTGATGGAAACAGGGGAGGTATAAATGAACGACGATAAGATCAGAAATGAGCGCATTGATGTATTGTGTGAGGCTTTTGCTCTGCTACGTACAAGCGACGATTGCTATAATTTTCTTTCCGACCTTTGCACGGTCAGCGAGATACAGGAGATGAGCAAACGTCTGGCGGCTGCGCGTATGCTGCGTGACGGCATAACATATAATGAAATTGCTGCGCTTACGGGACTTTCAACTGCTACTATTACGAGGGTCAATCGTGCGTTGCGCTACGGACACGACGGCTATCACCTCGTTCTCAACCGGCTCCCTCAGGAATGAGCGGCTTTGATACTTTTGCGCGGTGGTATGACGGCTTCAGCGATCTCGGTTACTACGATGATTACGTGCGCTTCATACACCGCGCTGTATCGGCGCAGTCCGATATTACGGTTACTGACATACTTGACCTGGGATGTGGAACAGGACTCTTGTCTTCGCGCCTTGAAAAATCAGGATATTCGGTGATCGGCATCGATGACAGTGCCGAAATGCTTTCGCGCGCACGTATGGCGAGCGAAACACTGTTGCTCACGCAACAGAGCATAACGGACTTTGAGCTTTACGGAACGGTGCAGGCTGTGGTATGCACACAGGACACGCTCAATTACCTGCCGGTAAAGGAGCAGCTGTCATGCTGCTTTTCACTTGTCGCAAATTATCTTGAGCCCGGCGGGCTCTTTATTTTCGATGTGAATACGGAATACCGGTTCTCGTTTGTATATGGGGACAGGGATTTTGTATATGAATCGGGCGGTGATATGTTTGTCTGGCGTAACCGCGACCGTGTCCGCTCACATATTATGGAGCTTACGCTTTTCAAGCGGGAA
>URSI01000095.1 GCA_900550505.1 uncultured Eubacteriales bacterium | reverse complement strand
GCGGGATACCGTACGGAATCGGGTTTATAAAAAATAAGTATATCGGCCGTACTTTCATACAGCCTACGCAAAAGGAACGCGAAAAGCTTGTCAGGATCAAGCTCAATCCAGTATCGAGCTGTATTAAAGACAAAAGAGTAGGGCTTATCGACGACTCGATAGTTCGCGGCACCACGTGTGCACGAATAGTCAAGCTGCTGCGCGATGCGGGCGCTGCCGAGGTGCACATGAGAGTCTCCGCTCCCCCGTTCCTTTATCCGTGTTATTACGGAACGGATATTGATTCGCAGGACAACCTTATCGCCTGCAAGCACACGGTCGAAGAAATCGCAAAGATCATAGGTGTGGATTCGCTGGGATACCTGAGTCTTGACAATGTCGTCAAAATCCCGGAAAAACAGTGCGGAGGATATTGCACAGCCTGCTTCTCCGGCAAATATGACACTGACATACCTACCGGGTCGAATAAATGCCGTTTTGATTATAAAATAAGCGAAAAGTCAAAGGAATGACGAATATGAAGAGTTTCAGCGAAAGCTATAAGGCAGCGGGTGTCGATATAACCGCCGGATACGATGCCGTGCGGCTGATGAAAAAACATATCGCACGAACCGTCACAAAAGGTGTGCTCTCAGGCATAGGAAATTTCGGCGGTCTGTTTGAGCTTGATCTGACCGGTATGGAGCATCCCGTGCTCGTAAGCGGTACAGACGGTGTAGGCACAAAACTGAAGCTCGCTTTTGCCGCAGACAAGCACGACACGATAGGTATTGACTGCGTCGCAATGTGCGCAAACGACATTGTTTGCTGCGGTGCTAAGCCACTCATATTTCTCGACTATATAGCGCTCGGTAAGAACATTCCGGAGAGGGTCGCCGCGATCGTATCCGGAATTGCAGACGGCTGCGTCGCAGCAGGCTGTGCACTGGTCGGAGGAGAAACTGCCGAAATGCCGGGGTTTTATCCGGAGGATGAGTACGATGTGGCCGGATTCTGCGTCGGTGCCGCAGACAAAAGCAAAATATTGGACAACTCACGTACCGCTCCCGGAGACGTGCTGGTCGCACTTCCCTCCACCGGTGTTCATTCCAACGGGTTTTCACTCGTGCGCAAAGTCCTTGGCGATACCGCCTCACAGCTTGACCGGTTCGTTCCGGAGCTTTCGTCAACGCTGCTTGAAACGCTCCTGACGCCTACGGCCATTTATGTCAAGCCCGCACTTGCAGTCCTTGAGGCGTGCGATGTCAAAGGCATATCCCACATAACCGGCGGTGGATTTTACGAAAATATTCCGCGCTGCCTGCCGGAAGGCATGAGCGCCAAGATCGACAAACAGACATTAAAGACGCTTCCGATCTTTGACGTTATAGCCGCCGCAGGCAAGATACCGGAACGAGATATGTTCAACACATTCAATATGGGTGTGGGAATGACCATGACCGTGAGTCGCACACAGGCGGACCGCGCCGTCGATATTCTTAAAAACTGCGGTGTAGATGCTTATGTGTGCGGTGAGGTCATATCCTCAGACGACGGCGTCGTCATGTGAGGCACGAACATGAATAAAAAAGCACGTATAGCCGTGTTTGTGAGCGGCGGCGGCACCAATCTTCAGGCACTGATCGACGCTGCGGCTTCCGGTGTGATAAAACACGGAGAAATAGCTCTGGTGGTGTCGTCAAAGCCCGGTGTGCGCGCGTTGGAGCGCGCTGCGAACGCGGGAATAAATTCCGTAGTAGTCTCCCGTGCCGGCAGCCTCAACCGCGACGAATTTGAAAACGATATGCTCGCCGCAATACGAGCGGCCAATACTGAACTGATCGTGCTCGCAGGGTTTCTTTCAGTGCTGAGCGCCCGCTTCATAAGAGAATGCGGATGCCCCATAATCAACGTGCATCCTTCACTTATCCCGGCATTCTGCGGGGACGGATTCTACGGACTGAGAGTACACGAGGAAGCCTTGAAGCGCGGTGTTAAATTGACCGGCGCGACCGTACATTATGTAAACGAAATAACCGACGGCGGTGATATCATTATGCAAAAAGCCGTAGCGGTGAGAAAAAACGATACGCCACTGACCTTACAGAGACGTGTGATGGAACAGGCGGAGTGGAAGATACTCCCCAAGGCCTGTGAGGCGATTTGCGCCCAGATTTGCAGAAAAAGGTGAAGAAATGACAGAACTTACAAAATATCTCTCCTCTATGAGCTACCCCGGACGCGGCGTTGCTGTGGGGCTTTCGGACGACGGTAGAAAAGCCGTTCTTATATATTTCATAATGGGAAGAAGCGCCAACAGTCGTAACAGGATCTTTGTAACGGACGGCGAAGGTATACGGACACAGGCTTTTGACGAATCGGCAATGAAAGACCCTTCGCTGATCATATATGCCCCCGTTCGCGTGGCAAATACCACAACGATCGTTACCAACGGAGATCAGACAGACACCATTTACGACGAACTTATCAAAGGCGGGACCTTCGAGGGTGCGCTCAGAACGCGCCGCTTCGAACCTGACGGTCCGAACTACACCCCCCGTATAAGCGCATTTGCCGACATCAAAGGAGGAGCGCTTTCGTACGGTATCTCGATACTCAAATCCGCACATGGCGACCCGGATTCCTGCCAAAGGTTCTTTTACGAATATGACTGCCCGCTTGCCGGAGAGGGACATCTGATACACACATATGCCGCAGACGGTGACCCCCTGCCTTCTTTTTCCGGCGAGCCGGTGTGCTTTGCCGTTACTTCCGACGACCCGGATGTGCTTGCACGCGATATATGGGCAGCTCTCGATCCGGAAAACAAAGTCTCGCTTTTTGTACGCACCGTCTCGCTTGACGACGGAACGGCAAAAACCGTACTGCTGAACAAAAACCTCGGGGAGTGAAAACAATGAAAGAATTTTTGCTGAAATACGGATGCAACCCTAATCAAAAGCCGTCGCGCATATATGCCGAGCACGGCGAACTGCCTATCGAAGTCGTGAACGGACGGCCCGGATATATAAATTTTCTTGACGCTCTCAACTCATATCAGCTTGTAAGCGAAGTCAGAAAAGCGCTCGGCGTACCTGCCGCGGCATCATTCAAGCATGTCAGCCCCGCCGGCGCCGCAATAGGGCTTCCGCTCGACGACGTGCTCCGCGACACGTATGGTATAGGAGACGGGGAACTCTCCCCCATCGCCTGCGCTTATGCAAGGGCAAGGGGCTGCGACCGCATGTCTTCATTCGGAGACTGGGCGGCTCTCAGCGATATTTGCGACGCTGATACGGCGAGACTGCTCAGGCATGAGGTATCAGACGGCATTATAGCTCCCGGATACACGGACGAGGCTTTGGAAATACTCCGTGAAAAGAGAAAAGGCGCATATAATATCGTTAAAATTGACCCAGATTACGTTCCTGATCCCGTTGAACACAAGCAGGTATATGGCATTACCTTTGAGCAGGGGCGCAATACGTCTGTCATAGATCGCTCGCTGCTTTCAAATGTCGTCACGGCAAACAAGGAAATACCGGACAGTGCTGCCGACGATCTGGTGCTTTCGTTGATAACACTGAAGTACACGCAGTCCAATTCCGTTTGCTATGCGTATCACGGTCAGACGATAGGTGTCGGTGCCGGTCAGCAGTCACGCATACATTGCACGCGGCTTGCCGGTAACAAAGCTGATATCTGGTTCCTGCGCAGACATCCGAAGGTGTTGGCGCTCGACTTTGTTGACGGCATCGGTCGTCCCGACCGCGACAATGCCATAGACGTGTACCTTTCCGAAGACAGTGACGACGTCATCGGAAAAGACGTGTGGCAAAACACATTCAAAACCCGTCCGGAGCCTCTTACCGCAGCGGAAAAGCGTGAATACCTCAGCAGTATCAGCGGCGTTTCGCTGGGTTCCGACGCTTTCTTCCCCTTTGGAGACAATATTGAAAGAGCACACCGGAGCGGTGTGAGCTACGTCGCGCAGCCGGGTGGTTCCATACGCGACGACAACGTCATAGCCGCATGCGACAAATACGGAATGGCAATGGCTTTTACCGGACTCCGTCTGTTCCATCATTAAACAGTACAAAACGATCGACAGTTCTGCGTGTTACGGAGGATAAAAATGAAAATACTTGTCGTCGGCGGCGGGGGTCGCGAGCATGCAATCATCAAAGCCCTGAAAAAAAATGAAAAAATAGAAAAAATATATGCGTTGCCCGGTAACGGCGGCATCGCCTCCGATGCGGAATGCGTCGCCATAAGCGCCACGGATATAGGCGGTATCGTTTCCTTTGCAAAGGAAACCGCGGTCGATTTTGCCGTGGTGGCGCCGGATGACCCGCTTGTGCTCGGATGTGTGGACAGACTTGAAGAAATCGGTGTGCCCTGTTTTGGTCCTAACGCTTCCGCTGCGATCATTGAGGGCAGTAAAGTCTTTGCAAAGGATCTCATGCATCGCTACGGGATCCCCACAGCCGACTATCGTACCTTCAGCCTGCCTGAAGAAGCCAAGAAATACATCCGTTCACGCGGTAAATATCCCGTGGTCATTAAAGCCGACGGGCTCGCGCTCGGCAAGGGTGTCATAATAGCAGAAAACGAAGAAACGGCTTTTTCCGCCGTTGACGCCATAATGACCGACATGATATTCGGCAGGAGCGGATCGAATATCGTAATAGAAGAGTTTCTCACCGGTCCCGAAGTCTCGGTACTTGCGTTTACTGACGGGACAACTATCGTCCCCATGGTTTCGTCTATGGATCACAAAAGGGCGCTTGACGGCGACAGGGGGCTGAATACCGGCGGCATGGGCACTGTGGCGCCAAACCCGTATTACACGGCTGACATTGCCGCTCAGTGTATGGATACGATATTTGTTCCCACAATCAACGCCATGAAGGCCGAAGGCCGAAAATTCAAAGGGTGTCTGTATTTCGGGCTGATGCTCACACCGAACGGACCGCGCGTCATTGAGTACAATTGCCGTTTTGGGGACCCGGAAACACAGGTAGTGCTGCCGCTTTTAAAGACTGATCTTTTCACGATAATGAAGGCCGTTCACGATGAAAAACTCAACGAGCTCAGCGTGGAATTTGAGGAAGGCTGCTGCGCATGCGTGATCATCGCATCCGGAGGTTATCCTGAAAAATACGCCAAAGGATACCCTGTTACAATCAACGAGATGAGTGAAAATGTCACTGTTTACCATGCGGGTACAAAACTTGAAAACGGCACATTAGTCTCCTCCGGTGGACGGGTTATCGGTGTATCCGCCAAGGCAGCAACGCTGTCACAAGCGATCAAAAATGCCTACAAA
>URSI01000094.1 GCA_900550505.1 uncultured Eubacteriales bacterium | reverse complement strand
CCTGAATGCGGCCGCGAGGTGATAAAGGCAAACGAAGACGCGTATTTTCTCAAGCTCACTAAATATCAGGAGCGTCTGGCGGCATATATTGACGAGCATCCGGACTTTATCAAGCCTGATTCACGTAAAAACGAAATGGTCAACAACTTCCTTAAACCCGGTCTGCAGGATCTGTGTGTTTCACGTTCTTCATTCAAATGGGGCATACCGGTCGATTTTGACGACGGACACGTTATTTACGTATGGATAGATGCGCTGTCCAACTATATCACGGCGCTTGGTTACACGCCGGACGGCGACAGCGAGATGTTTAAAAAATACTGGCCGGCCGATCTTCACGTCATAGGTAAGGATATAATTCGTTTTCACACAATATACTGGCCTGTCATGCTGATGGGGCTCGGCATCGAGCTGCCCCGTCAAGTCATCGGTCATCCGTGGCTCCTGAGCGGCACGGACAAAATGAGCAAATCCCGTGGGAACGTGATGTACGGCGACGATCTTATCGACCTTTTCGGGCGTGACACCATAAGATATTACCTGCTCTCGGAGATGGGATACAATGACGACGGATCGATAACCTTTGAAAACATCATCAAAACCGCAAATACGGATCTCGCAAACGTCACAGGCAACCTCATAAACCGCACAGCAGCAATGATAAAGCAATACTTTGACGGTGTGATACCGCACGCAGCCGACACCCAAGCCTGCGACGCCGAACTGCACACCGCGATCGAAAGCCTCACGCAGCGCGCTTTCTCACTGCTTGACGAGTATAAGCTTTCCGATGCATCTGCAGTAATTATTGAGATATTCAAGGCATGCAATAAGTACATCGACGTCACTACTCCGTGGGTGCTCGCAAGAGACACAGCGCTCAGACCGCGTCTCGGCACCGTATTGCGCACGCTTGTCGACGGTATCCTGAGGGGCACCCAGCTCATCGCCCCCTATATGCCGGACGCCGCGAACGCCGTGTTCCCGATCTTCGGGCTCACTGCTCCCGCGGAATTCACCGAACATTTTGACGCCGACGGAAAAACGATCGGAGACGTGCCGATACTTTTTGCAAGGATCGACGAAAAGAAAAAGCTGTCACAGATAAACGACTTTTATTCCGCAAAAAATCCTTCCGTGAAAGAAACCGCAAAGGCGGCAGATGCTTCCGACAACGGAAGTTCGGAAAGCCGTGCTGACGACGCGCAGATATCGATAGACGACTTTTCAAAGGTCAAACTCGTCGCGGCGCAGGTCGTCGAATGTGAAAAGGTGGCAAAGTCAGACAAACTGCTGCGGCTTATCGTGGATATAGGATCCGAAAAACGTCAGGTGGTCTCAGGTATAGCCAAGTTTTATGCTCCCGAAGAGCTTGTAGGCAAAAAGCTGGTCCTCGTTTCCAATCTCAAGCCTGCGATGCTTCGCGGCGTGGAAAGCCGCGGCATGATACTCTGCTCCGGCGAAGACAATGTACGCGTAGTGGAACTGTCACCCGACGTACCGAACGGCACGGTCATACGCTGATGTTCGACACACACGCACATTACACCGACGCGAGGTTCCGTGACGACCTTGACACGATACTTTCGCGTATAGAACAATCTTCCGAAATCAAGGGCGTGATAGAAGCCTCAGTCGACATCGAAGATTCCGCCGAAGCATTGAAGCTTACGGAAAAATGCTCTAAATTTTATGCCGCCGTTGGCGTGCATCCTTCCGAGTCCGCCGACGCGCCCTGCGACTTCTGTGACAGACTGCGCCGGATAATTTCCGGGCAGCACCGACACCGTATCGTCGCAATAGGAGAGATAGGTCTCGACTATCACTATGACACTCCCGAGCGAACGGTACAAAAGGATGTATTCGACAGACAGCTATCGCTATCCGAAGAAACCGGTCTTCCCTGTGTCATCCACGACCGTGAAGCACACGGGGACGTGCTTGATATACTTCGCGCACACAGCGCCGTCGGGGTACTGCACAGCTTTTCCGGAAGCATCGAGACCGCCCGCATCCTGCTTGACCGCGGCTGGTATATTTCTTTTTCCGGTGTCGTCACGTTTCAAAACGCGAAGAATGTACGCGAAACAGCGGCTTTTATACCGTCGGACAGGATACTTGTCGAAACTGACTGCCCTTACCTTGCTCCGGTGCCGTTCAGGGGGCAGAGGAACGACTCGTTTCTTATGAGGAACACGCTCGAATTCCTTGCGGGGCTGCGTCGCACCGGTTTTGAGGAACTGGAATCCGTAACGGAATGCAACACCCGTACTTTGTTCCGCCTGAACAGTAACGAAAGGACATGATATTTATAAATGACGATCACATATGAAGTCGGCAACTCACTGTATGTGAACATAACGAACCGCTGCACCAATGACTGCGATTTCTGCATACGAAGGCTGGGAGACGGCGCCTACGGCAGCGACTCACTCTGGCTTGAAAGAGAACCGAGCGTGGAAGAGATATGCGGGTCGGTTTTTTCACACGACCTCACAAAATATGAAGAGCTCGTGTTTTGCGGATACGGAGAGCCGGCAATGAGGTTTTATGATCTGATAGAAGTCTCCCGACGTGTAAAAGAAAGATCAGATATTCGGATACGGCTGAATACAAACGGTCATGCGAACCATATATGCGGACGTGACGTCACTCCCCTGCTTAAGGACTGTGTCGACTGCGTTTCCGTGAGCCTGAACAGCGCTGATTCGGAATCTTATGAAAAGCTCTGTCACCCCTGCTTCCCCGGCGCGTACGATGCACTGATCGATTTTACGCGAAAAGCCGTACCTTATGTAAAAGAGGCAGTACTCTCGGTGGTATCGACGACGCTTTCGGATGACGACATCGAGCGTTGCAAACTCATCGCATCACGGACAGGAGCAAAACTCAGGATTCGCGAAATCGTTAAATAAATTCCCGTTTATCGATTGTTTTTGTGTCACAACGCCAAAAAATCGGCGTCATGAGGGAAAAATTGAAAAATCTCTTGTTTTTGAGTCAAAAATGATGTAGAATCAACCTTAAAGGAAAAAGTCCGAAATATTTTTGGAGGAATGAAAAATGAACGTAAAAGTTGCTATTAACGGCTTCGGTCGCATCGGTCGTCTTGCTTTCAGACAGATGTTCGGCGCTGCCGGCTACGAGATCGTGGCTATCAATGATCTTACCAGCCCCGCAATGCTCGCTCACCTGCTGAAGTATGACTCCGCTCAGGGCAGATATGCTCTTGCCGACAAGGTTTCCGCCGGCGAGGACAGCATCACCGTAGACGGCAAGACCATCAAGATCTATGCCGAAAAGGATGCCAACAACTGCCCGTGGGGTGAGCTCGGCGTCGACGTCGTGCTCGAGTGCACCGGTTTCTATACCAGCAAGGAAAAGTCTCAGGCTCACATCAATGCCGGCGCTAAGAAGGTCGTCATCTCCGCTCCCGCGGGCAACGATCTTCCCACCATCGTATACGGCGTAAACGAGAAGACGCTTACCGCAGGCGACAACATCATTTCTGCCGCTTCCTGCACCACCAACTGCCTTGCACCGATGGCAAAAGCTCTCAATGATTACGCTCCCATCGTCAGCGGCATCATGACCACCGTGCACGCATACACCGGTGACCAGATGGTACTCGACGGCCCGCACAGAAAGAATGATCTCCGCAGAGCCCGCGCTGCCGCCATGAACATCGTTCCCAACAGCACCGGCGCTGCAAAGGCTATCGGTCTTGTTATACCCGAACTGAATGGTAAGCTCATCGGTTCCGCGCAGAGAGTTCCCGTTTGCACCGGCTCGACCACGATCCTCGTAGCCGTTGTCAAGGGCAAGGACATCACTGCCAAGGACATCAACGCTGCCATGAAGGCTGCCGCTTCTCAGTCCTTCGGCTACACCGAAGAGCAGCTCGTTTCCACCGACGTCATCGGTATCACCTATGGCTCACTCTTCGATGCCACTCAGACCATGGTCTCCAAGATCGACGACGACACCTATCAGGTTCAGGTCGTTTCCTGGTACGATAACGAGAACTCCTATACCAGCCAGATGGTAAGGACTATCAAGTACTTCGCCGAGCTCAAATAAGGCGACCTGTCATGAATATCGGAGGCCTGCAGAAGCTGACCCTTCTCGATTATCCGGGTAAAGCAGCGTGTACGGTCTTCACTGTCGGTTGCAATTTACGCTGTCCTTTCTGCCATAACGCCTCGCTCGTTACCGGAAAGGTCGGAAGTAACATTCAGGATCTTGCCGCGTTCTTTGAAAAAAGGCGCGGCATTCTTGACGGCGTATGTGTAACCGGCGGTGAACCGCTTTTGCAACCCGACCTGGGAGAATTTCTGAGTTTCATACGCTCGTTCGGATTTTCGGTCAAGCTCGATACTAACGGAACATTACCGGACCGACTGAAAAAGATCATAAACGAGAGGCTGGTCGATTACATTGCAATGGACATCAAATCGTCTGCTTCACGTTATTCTCAGGCTGTCGGTATCGCAATGGATGATATGTCACCTGTTTTCGAAAGCATCTCTGCCATAATGGACAGCGGTCTTGAATATGAATTCCGTACGACCGTCGTGAAGGAACTTCATACCCCGGACACAATGCGGGAAATCGGCGGCATGATAAAAGGCGCACGCGCATACTTTTTACAGCAATTTGTCGATTCCGGAGAGCTTCTGTCGGCAGAAAAGCTGACGCCGTGTTCACCCGGAGAAATGAACGAGTTGCTCGACGCCGTAAAGCCGTTTGTCCCCGCAGCCAGTCTGCGCGGAGTGTGATTCTACCAGGTCAACGGTTTCCGCCGGCGTCATATCGCAGCCGGTCTGCACAGAGTGTAATTTATGCCCCGCAGCTTGTTTTCCGACCGATACGCCATGTATCGCTCATTTTCTGTGATACAATACACGCACAAGATGTTGTGGTTTTTTTCGAAAAATCACAACATTTTGTGTTTTGCCCCTTGACAAGCGTCACAAAATGTGGTATCATTCTCGGCGGACCGAAAAAATAATGTGAGGCAGAAATAATGTATAAGGTAACTAAGAGAGACAACAAAATTGCTGAGTTTGACATCAGCAAGATCGCGGTTGCGATAACCAAGGCGTTTGACGCATGCGAAAGGCAAACACATCCCAGCGTTATAGATCTGCTGGCGCTCAAGGTAACTGCAGACTTTGAGCCCAAAATACAGGACGGTCTTATTGCCGTTGAGGACATACAGGACAGCGTCGAATCGGTTCTCATACAGGCGGGCTATGCCGACGTTGCGAAGGCGTACATCCTGTACCGCAGACAGCGTGAGAAACTGAGAAATATAAAAGGCACTCTGCTCGACTATAAGGAGCTCGTGGACAACTACGTAAATGTTTCTGACTGGCGGG
>URSI01000093.1 GCA_900550505.1 uncultured Eubacteriales bacterium | reverse complement strand
GTTTCGGTGCAGACGGGCTGATTCCTGCGGTGGTGCAGGATTTTTACACTAAAAAGGTGCTGACGGTAGCATATATGAACCGTGAGAGCCTTGAAATAACGATCCGGGAAAAGCGCACTTGCTTCTGGTCGAGGAGCCGCGGTGAGCTTTGGCGTAAGGGCGAAACGAGCGGCTGTATTCAGCATGTGGTACGGATTACGGCTGATTGCGACCGTGACGCGCTCGTGGTGGAGGTGATCAAGGACGGACCGGCCTGTCATCTCGGAACGGACAGCTGTTTTACCGCATTGCTGTATGACGACGGTACGGATGATTTTTCACTTTCTCGGCTCTATGAGCTTCTGAAGGAGCGTAACAGACTGCGCCCGAGCGGAAGCTATACGACATATCTTTTTGAAAAGGGACGCGAAAAGATATTGAAAAAAGTAGGAGAGGAGACGACCGAGGTAGTCGTTGCCGCGATGAAAGGCAGCTGTGAAGAGACGGTATTTGAGATATCCGACCTTGCGTATCATGTGCTGGTGCTTATGAACGAAATGGGGATAACGCCTGAAGATATCCTTAAGGAACTTGCTTCTCGTCACGTTATAGACAAAAAAGTAAAGCAGGAGACCATGAAATAAACGAACGGATGGCACGCGTCGACCGCGTGCCTTTTGCATTGACGCGGTTGACATATTTTACTTACGGTGTTATAATCATAACGGACTTTGTGTATGCGGAGGCGATCTGTAAATGCTCGGGATAATCGACGAAAACGGGATATCTGAGGAACGACTCGGCTCTGCGCTGCATTCGTATTTCGGCGGAAAATATCGTCACGCGCTGATAATACCGCCGGATTATACGCGGTTGCATTCAGGCGCGGGAACGATCACAAGGCTGCTGATGGGGCTTGAGGGTACGAAAGGCTCTGTAATGCCGGCGCTGGGTACGCATGAGCCTATGACCAGAGAGCAGTGCCTCGATTTTTTCGGCGGCAGCGTGGACTACGATTCGCTCATCGTGCACAACTGGCGGACCGGGGTCGAGCGTGTGGGAGTCGTACCGGCGGAATATGTCAGCAGGGTGTCCGAAGGATTGGTCTGCGAGCCGATAGATGTCGAATTGTCAAAGGAATTGCTGAAACCGTGCTACGATATGATAATATCGGTGGGACAGGTTGTACCGCACGAGGTCGTCGGCATGGCAAATTACTCAAAAAACATTTTTGTCGGCTGTGGCGGCACTTCCATGATAAGCGCCTCACATATGCTGGGCGCATTTTACGGTCTTGAGCGTATAATGGGCGAGACCGACACGCCGGTGAGGGCTGTGTTTGATTATGCACAGGAAAAATATCTTTCATCTTTGCCGCTGGAATACGTGCTCACCGTTACCGGTTGCGGCAGCGACGGCGAAACAAAAATATTCGGTCTGTTTATCGGCAGAGACCGGCAGGTATTTGAGCACGCGGCACTTTTGAGCCGCAGAAAAAACGTAACTTATCTTGACCGCCGTCCGAAAAAGATAGTGGTGTATCTGGACGGCAGGGAATTCAAGAGCACCTGGCTGGGCAACAAGGCAGTGTACCGCACGCGCCGCGCCATTGCGGACGGAGGCGAGCTGGTCGTACTGGCGCCTGGCGTCTCGAAGTTCGGCGAGGACCCGTTAAACGACGAGCTTATCCGTGAATACGGATATACCGGTCGTGAAAGGATATTGCAGCTCGTGAAGGAAAACACAAGGCTGGCGCAGAACCTTTCGGTCGCGGCTCATCTGATACACGGTTCGAGTGACGGCAGGTTCAGGATAACTTACTGCACGCCGCTGATGCAGCCGGGAGAGCTGGAGCAGGCGGGGTACGGATGGGCTCCGTATGAACGCGAGGCGGAAAAATATGCCGGGCTCAGTGACGGTTTCAATGTTGTAGACGGCGAAGAAGTGTATTATATATCAAATCCCGCGCTCGGCTTGTGGATATACGACGGGAAGACGGAGGAATAAAAACTGTGAAATATATTGATCTGCACACGCATAGCGTGAAGTCGGACGGTTCAATGGAACCCGCTGAACTCGTACGTCATGCCAAGGCAAATAACCTTGCCGCCATTGCTTTGACCGACCATGACAACATCGACGGCGTAGAAGAGGCGCTGGCGGAGGGCAAACGGGTCGGAGTCGAGGTGGTGCCGGCCATCGAGCTTTCCGCACAGTCGGCGACTGAGACTCATGTGCTTGGGTATTATATCGACATAAAGAGCCCTGTGCTGCTTGATACGCTGAGAAGGGTAAGAGAAGCACGCGTGGCAAGAAATGTGGAGACTGCGCAGAAGCTTCAGGAGCTGGGCTTTGACGTTACGCTTGAGGAAGCGCTGGCGAAGGCGCCTGCGGGAGTGGTCGGAAGAGCCCATTTTGCCGCCGTGATGGCTGACAAGGGGTACGTGAGCTCCGTCAAGGAGGCGTTTGACCTGTATCTTGCAAACGGTCGCCCGGCTTATTCGTCAAACCAGCTGCTGACGGTCAGGGATTGCATAGATGTCATAAACGCTGCCGGCGGCGGTGCTTACATAGCACATTTGCATCTCATACGCCTTGACGATGAGCAGCTTGAACGGTTCTTGAAGGAGCTGATACCTTACGGACTTTCGGGCGTTGAAGGGTATTATACGGAATATACGGAAGAGATGCATGAAAAGTATACCGCACTTGCGGCGCGGCTGGGACTTGGCATATCGGGAGGTACCGACTTCCACGCGGCAATGAAGCCACATATTTCCATAGGTACGGGACTCGGGAATATGAGGATACCTTATGATGTGCTTGAAAACATCAGAAAGAGGCTGAATGTCAGATGAAAAACGATATCGGTTTGATAGGACTTGCCGTCATGGGCGAGAACCTTGTGATGAACATGGAGAGCAAGGGCTTTTCGGTAAGCGTTTATAACCGCACGCAGCAGCGGGTTATCGATTTCGTAAACGGACGTGCCAAAGGCAAAAGGATAACGGGCACCTTTTCGCTGGAAGAACTCGTCGGTTCGCTCCGCCGTCCCAGGATCGTCATGATGATGATCAAAGCCGGAAGCGCGGTGGATGATATGATAGATCGGCTCATCCCTCTGCTTGAGCCGGGCGATATAATCGTGGATGGCGGCAACTCTCATTTTCCTGATACCGCGCGTCGCACCGCATATGTGGAGAGCAAGGGGCTTCTGTATGTCGGGACCGGTGTCAGCGGCGGTGAGGAGGGAGCGCTCAGAGGCCCGAGCATGATGCCGGGCGGTTCGTTTGCCGCTTGGGAGCACGTCAGACCCATCTTTCATGCCGTGTGCGCAAAGGTGGGTGGCAGCCCCTGCTGCGATTGGGTCGGAGAAGGCGGCGCGGGACATTTTGTAAAGATGGTGCACAACGGCATAGAATACGGGGATATGCAGCTTATTTGCGAGGCATATGATCTGATGAGACGGTTGCCGGGATTCGACTGTGCGCGTATGAGCGAGGTGTTCCGTGAATGGAACAAAACGGAGCTTGACAGCTATCTGATAGAGATCACGGTCGACATACTCGCGAGAACGGAGGCTGACGGTACGCCGACCGTTGACCTGATACTTGACACGGCAGGACAAAAGGGGACGGGCAAATGGACCGCTGCCGCGGCGTTGGATGCCGGAGTTCCGTTGACGCTCATAAGCGAGGCGGTGTTTGCACGCTGCCTTTCCGCCATGAAGTCTGAGCGTGTCGTCGCCTCAGAGACATTCGGCAGGGGAAAAATAACGCTTGACGTTGTTGACGCCGCATCGTTTGTTGACGATATCCGCAGCGCTCTCTATGCTTCAAAGATAGTTTCATACGCTCAGGGATTTCAGCTCATGCGCAGTGCCGCGAAGGAATACGGCTGGGCGCTTGATTACGGAGCCATAGCCATGATGTGGCGCGGAGGGTGTATCATTCGCAGTGCGTTTCTGGGCAAAATAAAACAGGCTTTCGACGAATCCGGCGATTCGCTCGAAAACCTTCTTCTCGCCCCTTATTTCAGGGACGCCGTAATAAAATGTCTGCCGGGATGGCGGCGCGTATGTGCTGCGGCGTTGACAGCAGGGGTACCTTTGCCTGCCATGACCAGTGCGCTGTGCTGGTTTGATTCAAGTACGAGCGAAAGACTGCCGGCCAATCTGTTGCAGGCGCAGCGGGATTACTTCGGCGCGCACACATATGAACGCACGGACAGACCGCGAGGAGAGTTTTTCCATACTGACTGGACGGGCTCCGGCGGCAGCACCGCATCTACTAATTACAATGTCTGACGGGGTGTGACGGCGATGAGAAATTTGCGCAAGGATTATAAATATGCGCTCGTGGTGCCGACGAGCATGGGGCTGAGGCTCTGTCCTCCGGACGGTCAGCCCGTCGGAGTGGGCGATGTGATGAATGTTCAGGCAACCAGCGCCGAAACGAACGTGGCGTCCGTATGTTCATTCCTGGGATTGCCTGTCAAGGTGCTGACCGCACTTGTCGCGGACAGCCCGGTGGCGTCTTATATCAGGCGCGACCTGATGCGGCGCGGCATGGAGGTCGATGCAAAAATCGTTCCGCAGGGCGGTCCGTGGGGATACAGACACCAGATAAATATTGCCGACAGCGGTTTTGGCGGGCGCGGTCCACGGGTACTGAACGACAGAGCCGGTGAGGTCGGCAGAACGCTGACGGCTGCGGATTTTGATCTCGAAACGCTTTTCGGTGCAGACGGCGTGGGAATAGTACATATGTCGGGGCTTATAGCCGCGCTCTCCGAGCAGACGGGAGAGCTCTGCCTTGAGATCGCACGCACGGCACGGCGTAACGGGACGCTCGTATCCTTTGATCTGAATTACCGTGAGTCGTTCTGGGAGGGAAGAAAAGAGCAGCTGTCATCATTGTTTTCCGAGATAGCTTCGCTTTCGGATATCCTTGTCGGCAACGAGGAGGACTTTCAGCTCGCGCTGGGTTTTGACGGTCCGGAAGCCGGAGGACGGGACCTTTCGGAAAAAACGGCCAGCTTCAGGTCTATGATAGCACGTGTCAAAAACGTTTACGGCAACGTGTCATGCTGCGCCTCGACGCTTCGTGAGGTGCTGAGCACCAGTCGCCATATGTGGGGCGCGGTCCTCAATGTGGACGATGACTGGGAACTCGTCGAGCCGCGGGAAATAGAGGTGCTTGACCGCATAGGCGGCGGCGACGGTTTCGTCGGCGGCTTGCTTTATGCCATATTGACGGGACGCACCGTCAGAGAACAGCTCGAATTTGCATGGGCGAGCGGCGCGCTCGCCGCCACGTTCCTGACCGACTATGCGCAGCCGGCGGACGAGGAGCAGATCTGGTCGCTCTGGCGCGGGAACGCGCGTGTAAAGCGCTGAGCCCGTCAGTTTTGCTTGCGTACGGTTGAATATTCGTCGTAGGTGCGGTAATAGGGACAATCGGTGACGTGACGTGATGTGAACCGTTCGTATTCGTCTTCGTCCAGCGATTTGCAGCAGACGCGCTCGTCGCTTTCTTCGTCATAGTCAAAGTATACACAGGTATCGCATTGTGACATTTTCGTACTCCTCAAAATTTAAACGGATCGTTGCTGATATATGTCTGCGGATCGTGACAGCTTACG
>URSI01000092.1 GCA_900550505.1 uncultured Eubacteriales bacterium | reverse complement strand
TTTCGGTAAATACTTTACCGACCACATGCTCATAATGCGCTACGACGCCGCAAACGGCGGTTGGCAGGAAAGTGAAATCGTTCCTTACGGCTCTTTCAATATGGACCCCGCAAGCTGCGTTCTGCACTACGGTCAAGGAATTTTTGAAGGACTCAAGGCATATGCTGCCGACGACGGCAGCATCCAGCTTTTCAGGCCTCAGAAAAACATTGAACGCATGAATCGCACAAACCGCAGGCTTTGCATCCCGCAGGTAGATCCCGATTTTGTGCTTGAGGCGCTGAAAGCCCTTGTCAGCATCGATGCAGACTGGGTACCCGAGGGCAAGGACACCTCCCTGTATATCCGTCCGTTCATCATTGCTACCGACGCACATCTCGGCGTAAAACCCGCCACTCAATACCTTTTCTGTATAATCCTCTCCCCCGTCGGCGCTTATTATGCAGAAGGACTCAATCCCGTCAAGATATTTGTGGAAACTGATTACGTGCGCGCGGTAAAGGGTGGTATAGGCTTTGCGAAAGCAGGCGGAAACTACGCTGCTTCACTCGCCGCACAGGAAAAAGCAAACGAACTCGGTTACTCCCAGGTGCTCTGGCTTGACGGCGTTCACAGAAAGTATGTTGACGAAGTCGGCACGATGAATGTTTTCTTTGTGATCGACGGCGAGGTCATCACCCCCATGCTGGAAGGCAGCATACTTCCCGGCGTAACACGCGATTCTGTCATTACATTGCTGCGTGATCTCGGTTACAAGGTCACCGAACGTCGTGTAGACGTAGACGAGCTGTTTGAAGCGCACAAAGCAGGTAAGCTTGACGAGGTTTTCGGCACCGGAACCGCCGCTGTCATTTCTCCTGTAGGGTTGCTTGACAGAGACGGCGAAAAGATCGTCATTAACAACGGTGAGATCGGCAAAATATCTCAGATGCTTTACGATACGCTTACCGGCATACAGTGGGGCCGCATTCCGGACACCCGCGGCTGGATAGTAAAAGTCTGCTGACATATTCTGTTGGCACTCGTATTTTGCTCACACGGGTAAAAAAGCTGTTGAGAAAACACCGACTTGCACCTCTGCGCAAGTCGGTGTTGCGTAATATGCTATGTTAAAGGTCTTCTCATATGGATATGGAAAAAAACAATGTTAGCCGTAACGAGCTTAACTGCGACACTTCTTGTGCCGCAGTAACTAACGGGAATGACGGCCCGGACGGTACTGTGCAAACAGTGCCACTCGCACCCGAAAGCCTTCAGCCACATGACACTCAGGATTCCCATTCACCATCAGACGACCGTGATGTAAAGATAATGACTCCGTACATCAAAATATCCGCCGCAGCTGCAATACTTGCGGTTGTCGTTCTGACGGCTTCGCTCCTGAGCGTGGATTTTGCGGAATGGTATGCCCGCACGGTCGGGCAATGGATACGGGCGATATTGGGAATAATCAGTGGTTGGATACCTTTTTCACTCGCCGAGTGTCTGCTGCTGTGCATACTGCCACTTGCCGCTGCCTACATAATCAAAGCATGGAAGGCCATTGGCGCTTCAGACTCACGAAGGGTGTTTTTAGCACAGCTCCTGCCGGCGGTGGCATTGCTTTTCAACCTTGTATCCGTATATTTTCTGGGATTCGGCACCTCAAATTACAGGCTTCCGCTCGAGCAAAATGTCGGGTTGGAACGAAACGACGTCAGTGCCGAAGAATTATATGACACATCGCTCATCATTTCTTCCGAGCTTGCTTTGCTCGAGCCCGAACTCGAACGCACGCCATCAGGCGATGCTGTTATGCCTTACAGCTTTTACCGCCTCAGCATACTGCTGAACGAGGCATATGCCGATTACTGTGCCGACAACGACTACATCTCGACCTTTCCTGCATTAGGAAAACCTGTGGCGATGTCGGAACCGATGACTTACACCCATATTTCCGGCGTTTATTCATACTTTACCGGCGAAGCAAATGTGAACATCAACTACCCCGACTATATTTTGCCGTACACGTTAGCACATGAAATGGCACACCAGCGCGGTATAGCAAGAGAAGACGAAGCGAATTTTGTGGCGTTTCTGGTATGTATGGAATCCGAAGATCCGTACATACGTTACAGCGCACTCCTGAATATGCAGGAGTACGTCATGTCGGCGCTCGGGCGCGCTTCCTCCAAGCTGTATTCATCGGCATATTACGCAATGAACGGCGGTGTACGTGCCGAGCTTGCTGCGTACGGAGAGTTTTTTGATAAATACCGCGAGTCGGTTGCGGCTGACGTTACTGACTCAGTGAACAACGCGTTTCTCCAGGCGCAGGGACAGACCGAGGGGACGCGCAGCTACGGCACCGTCGTAGACCTGGCTGTCGCGTATTATAAGCGTGGTGCAAACTGAAGCCTGCTTCGTCCTGACGTGAATTGTGCTTTACATCCCGCGCAAGACAGCACATACACAAAATGACCAAAAAGACCTTCTGCGGTAGAAAAGCTGCCTCAGAAGGTCTTTTTATTGCTTGGACGTATCAATCAATTTAAACCCGGCGGGGACACGTCCGTTATCAGCGATAACAATTTCTAATGACCGGTATTCCTTCACCGACTGTAGAGCGCAGATTTTTTGAATCGCTCCGGTAACTCCGCGAACCATATACAATGTCACACGTTAAAAGAGCTGTGTGTAACAAAATAACCCCCCCGGTGTATTTTATTACACCGAGGGTGGTATCAAGATATAGCGAAAAAATGCACACGTTACAAGCACGGTTCATCTCTCAACCGAATGTATTGAACATATCTGCGAACATATGGGGGATCTTTAACATCCACGCCGCCGTTTCACAATCCGCTGAATCGACCTTATCCGCAAAAAACGCGAAGATAATACCGGGGTCTACCGTATCTCCTGCTCCAGTTCATCAAACAACTCACTGTCAAAAAACTCTCTTACGCTGATCTCAAGTCCGTCGCATATCTTTTTTATTGATACCACGCCCGGGTTTTTACTCTTTGAGTTAAGCATGCTGTAAACGGTAGACGGCGGGATTCCTGCCATATTCGCCAATGCGTTAACGGCAATATTGTTTTTGTCACAAAGTTGTATTATTCGCTGTCTGACAGCTTCCCTCGTATCCATTGCTACCACCTTTTGATATCGCTGAAGAAAGTTTACCCGATTCTGCGATAAATCATGTGGGATATATCGTATATTTAAGTGATACGTGTTATAATTACGATATATCCCATAAAAGGGCGGTGTCAAAATGATATGTACTTTTATCGGACACAGGTCAGTGACGGAGAACATATCTCAATCCCTGCATGAAGTTCTTATAGAGCTTATAGAGACCTATGATATCAACGTCTTTTATGTTGGGAACCAAGGTCAATTTGACATGATAGTAAGAGGTGAGCTCAAAAAGCTAAAAGCACGATACCCCCACATAATCTGCTGCGATATACTGGCATATATGCCTCCCGGCAATACAAAGTCTGCCATGTCGGAGTTCATGGAACTACTTTACCCTGACGTCCTTGAGACCACGCCACCCAAATTTGCGATTTCAAAACGAAATCATTGGATGATAGAACACGCCGACTTCGTAATAACGTATGTAAAAAAGCCCTTTGGAAACGCTGCAAAATTCAAGCAATTGGCGGAGTCCAAGGGTAAAAAAATAATAAATCTGGTCGAAATCAACGCCACATTCATTTATCCTTAGGCAAAAACATTTTGCCCAAAGTAAAACGCCACCAAAGCAATTCACGAATACGATAATGCAAACTCCAGCGGTGAACTCAATGGAAGTAAATGCCGCAAAAAGCGAGGCGCTTCTACATAAAGCGCCTCGCTCAACAATTTTAAATATGTTCTGTCTACGATTATCTGCCGGTCCTTGCAGCAAAGCATTCACTGCAATATACGGGTTTATCGTTAGAAGGCTGGAACGGCACCTTTGCTTCCTTGCCACACTCAGCGCAGACCGCCGTGTAGAGCACTTTACCTGCGTTCCTCTTAGCCTCACGGCAGGCTTTGCACCTCTGGGGCTGGTTCTGGAAGCCCTTCTGCGCATAGAACTCCTGCTCGCCGGCAGTGAAAACGAACTCAGCGCCGCAATCCTTACATACCAATGTTTTGTCTTCGTACATGCTTTTTCTTTCCCTTACTGTGAAAAATAATTTATATCACCCTCATACGAGGCCAATATACATACCGCTACGCCATAAGCTACAAGCCCAGTGCCGCCGCTATCTTCCGCTTGATGCGAAACACCGCATTACCCACACTTTTCGCGTCGCGCCCAACTAATGCCGCTATCTTCCCAGTCTTCTCTCCGTCAAGATACCGCTCAAACACAGCGCGCTCATAATCAGAGAGCAACGCCATCACCCGCGCGTACAAAACGTCCGTAGACTCCTTATCTAACACCACATCTTCCGCCGACGGCGAAAAAGCAACGCTGCGCTCAGAAACGCCGTCATCCGTATCACTAAGCGAGCTGCCCAGGCTGGAACGTCTGTAACGTCTCATTGCCGTTATCACCGAACGTCTGATGCAAAGTGAGGCATACGTCGCAAACGAAGCCACCGTACCGTCATAAGTACGCACCGCCTTCAACAACCCAATCAGCCCTTCTTGCATCAAGTCCTCGCGCTCGCCCCTGTCACCGCACATGGTATTGACCACATAACTGACAACAGAACCGTAACGCGACACAAGTCGCGAGAACGAAGCCGGATCGCCCGCAGCTGCGGACGCCACGAGCGTACTCTCATCCATATCATTTATGATATCGTCACTCAGTATCATCTCGTCACGCTGCCTCTGGTACGATTATATATGCATTATACAAATTTGTCAACTCATTTTTTGAAAAAAATCGATAATTTTAATCTTTTTGTTCACAATTTTTTTACTTTTTGTTCATATCATGCGTAGCGCTCTACTATTTCACACATTTTATCGTACTTTAAAAGCATATCATTTGCAAGTGCCATCTGGCAGCGCGCACGGATATAGTTCTGTTTTTCATATACTGTCTTAAAATACAGATCACCGGCGATATAATCCTGAAGAAACCGGGCCGCAAGCTCCGCCGCCATAGTTACGGCTCCGAGCGCCATGTTTTTTATCTCGACGCTTGAAAGGCTTGAACGTATCGGCGGTATGAACCCGCGTACAAACGCTTCATATTTGGCTATATCCAGCCCTACGCAAAGCAGATCCGCCTCATCCTCTGAAGCGGTATTTGCCGCAAATCGTACCGCGTCGCCGAAATCATGCACGGCAAGCCCCTGCATAACGGTATCAAGGTCTATAACGGCAAGCGGCTCACCGGTCTTTTCGTCAAGCAAAACATTATTTGATTTTGTATCGTTATGCGTCACCCGCAACATCATATCTCCGCTGTCCACGAGGGTTCCGATACGTGTCGCAACGTGCTCCATGCTTCTCAAAAACTCTAATTCGTTCTTTACCGAAGCTGCCCTGCCACACGGGTCCTCGTCCGCAGTAGCGTACAATTGCGCAAACCGCTTTTGCGTATTATGAAAGTCCGGTATCGTCTCATTCAAAGTTTCGGCCGGGAAATCAGCAAGCAGCATCTGGAATTCGCCGAAGGCCTTGCCGACCATCGTCATCACTC
>URSI01000091.1 GCA_900550505.1 uncultured Eubacteriales bacterium | reverse complement strand
CCGGAGTTCTTGCAAGCAGCCTGTTCAAGGCTGTCATGTATATTCTTTTTGTGCTTTTTGTCTCTACGTACTGTGCTTATTATGTCATAGAAATAGGTAACGACATATTTGCGTTTGAGAAACCTGAGCTGACGGCGAACATCACCGTTACCGAAGATATGACTACCGAAAGGTTTTCGTCTATGCTCAGCGAAGCGGGGATAATAAAGTATCCGGCAATATTCAACCTTTACATCAAGTACAAATCAGACTCGGATGATACCTATATTCCCGGTGAGTATGTGCTGGATGCCACGATGAATTACGATGAGTTGTACGCAAAGGTCACTACGGTGCCATATGTAAGGACGGAGATTACCGTAACTATTCCGGAGGGGTATACCACCGATCAGATAATAGACCTGTTTCTCGAAAAAGGTATCGGAACCCGGGAAGGTTTTGTTGAGGCGATAAATGAATATCCGTTCAAGCATGATTTTATTGCAAAGCTCAACGAACTCGAATTGGACCCGAACAGGACATACAGGCTTGACGGATATCTTTTCCCCGACACCTACTTTTTCTATCAGGATGACAGCGAGGTGCAGGTGATAAACAAGCTGCTCAACAACTTTGAAAATAAGTTTGACGATATCTATTATGAGCGATGTGAAAGACTTGGGATGACGTTTGACGAGGTCATCACACTTGCCTCAATGATACAAGCCGAAGCGAAGCTTGCGGTAGATTTCGAGTATATCTCGAGCGTGTTCCATAACAGGCTGAACAGCGATTCATTTCCGTTTCTCGAATCGGATGCGACCGTTCAGTATTGCCTTGAAAACCGCAATGAGGATCTGACACAGGAGGATCTGGATATAGACAATCCGTACAACACATATGTATATGAGGGGCTTCCGCCCGGACCGATATGCAATCCCGGTATCGACGGCATAACGGCGGCGTTGTATCCCGATGATCCGCTTGATGAGGACGGCGATTCGTTCGAGGCTTTCTATTTTGTGTCTAACAAGTACGGAAGGACCTATTATGCGGCGACAAACCGCCAGCATGAGCGCAATAAGGAGCAGGTAAAGAAGGACAACGAGTCATATGAGGCGGCACAGAAGCCGCAGGAGGAATCCGCGAATGGTGAATAGGGTTCCTGAGCTGCTTTCGCCTGCCGGGAGTCCCGAGAAGCTCCGATACGCTGTTATGTACGGAGCTGATGCGGTGTACTGCGCATTAAAAGATTTCGGAATGCGTGCCAAGGCTGAGAATTTTACCGTGCCGGAGTTTACAGACGCCGTGAAATTTGCCCATGCGCATGGCGTTAAGGTGTATCTTGCGCTCAATACCATGCCGCGTGAACCTGATCTTGCGGCGCTGCCCGAAACATTGGACAGCGTAGCGGGTTCGAGTCCGGATGCCTTTATCGTTGCGGATGCCGGCGTTTTGTCCGCCGTAAAGGCACGGTATCCC
Source organism: uncultured Eubacteriales bacterium (assembly GCA_900550505.1). Lineage (GTDB taxonomy): Bacteria > Bacillota > Clostridia > Oscillospirales > CAG-382 > UMGS1307. The sequence continues at coordinate 4,187 of URSI01000091.1, read as the reverse complement.
GATGTGCCGGTACATCTTTCTACTCAGGCATGTGTTACGAATTCTGCATCTTGCCGGTTCTGGTATGATGCCGGCGTCAGCAGGATAGTGTTGGCGCGCGAGCTTTCGCTCGAAGACATCCGTTCCATAAGGAATAAAGTACCGGATTCTCTTGAGCTGGAGGTTTTTGTTCACGGCTCGATGTGTGTGGCGTACTCGGGCAGATGCCTGCTCTCGGCTTATCTGACCGGCAGATCCGCGAATGAGGGGCTGTGTACCCAGCCATGCCGCTATAAATACCATGTTACGGAAGACACGAGACCGGATCTTCCTATGGACTTGGACGAAGACGGGGAGGGCGCATACCTTTTTTCTTCTCGTGATCTGTGCATGGTGGAGCATCTGTCGGAGCTGATGGACGCCGGGATAGATTCGTTGAAGATAGAGGGAAGGATGAAAAGCCTTTATTATACGGCAGTCACTGCCGCTGCATACAGGCGCGCCCTGACTGACGCAGCTGTGGGTCGTCCTTTTGACAGAGAATGCATGGAGCTTCTGACGAGCGTCAGTCACCGTGAGTATGATACGGGGTTCTTTTACGGCTCGCCTATGAGCAATGCCAATATCTGCGAGGCGAACGGTTACATAAGCGAACGTGCGTTTATCGCCACCGTGGAGCAGGAGAGGGAATCAGGAATGTGCCTTTGCCGCCAGCGGAACAAGGCGGTAAGAGGGGAGCGCGTGACCGTCATCTCCCGCAACGGCACCATAAGGCGAACATGTTTGAATGAGCTGTTTGATGAGGATATGGTGCCGATAGCTTCGGTGCCCCATCCGCAGATGCTTTTCTTCACGAGGCTTCCGGGATCAGAGGCGGGCGATATTATCGTCGGAGAAGTTTGATGATATCGCAGAATATGATCGGCGCCAACGAAAGTCCGAGTGTAATGGACCAACAGCTGAGCGGCAGACCGCATAGACCGAAAAGTGCTGCGGCGGCAGGTATTTGTATCACACCAACAAGCAGTGTCGTACATATGACAAACGATGCAAGCAAATAAATATTGTTGAACGGGCGGGAAAGCAGAAGCGGCTTCCCGCTTTTCATGTTGAAGGCATGGAACAATTGTGACATACTGAGAACGGCGAAAGCCATAGTTGAACCGACCACCGGCCCGCCGAGCCGGAAACTGCCGAGGAGGTATGCACACAATGAGAGCAGTCCGATAAAAATGCCTTCCGAAGCAATTCGCCGCATCAGTTTGCCATCTATTATCTCACCTTGTGCCGGCGCACGATTCATTACGTCTGTATCAGCCTTTTCCATGCCCAATGCCACGGCAGGCAGTGAGTCCGTTATAAGATTGACCCAAAGCAACTGCATGGCATTCAGCGGAGCGGGCAACCCTGCGGCAATAGCTGCAAAGACCGTCAGCAGTTCACCTATATTGCAAGAGAGCAGAAAGTGTACTGCCTTTCGGAGATTGGAGTAAATGCATCTTCCTGCTTTGACAGCTTCCACTACCGTTGCAAAATTGTCGTCTGTGAGGATCATGTCGGCGGCTTCGCGCGCCACTCCGGTACCGCTGCCCATTGCGCAGCCTATGTCTGCGCGTTTCAAAGCCGGAGCATCATTGACGCCGTCACCGGTCATTGCGACGGTCAGCGAGCGTTTTTTGAGCTCTTCAATAATTGTCAGCTTGTATTGAGGCGTGGTGCGCGCGAATACCGATGCGACCCCCATAGCGCGAGAGCGTTCCTTTTCGTTCATTTTTTCCAGTTCGCGCTGCGTAAAGGCGTGCCCGTTGTATATTCCGCATTCGCGCGCAATCGCAACAGCCGTTCCCACGTAGTCTCCGGTAATCATTATGGGACGTATCCCCGCACGCTTGCAGAGCTCCACGGCAGGCTTTGCCTCCGGTCTGGGCGGATCGGAAAGCCCGAACAGTCCGACGAAAGTCAGTTCGCTTTCCGGCTGTGAAGGGGGAGAATTGGTGCGCTTGTATGCCACGGCGATGACTCGCAGCGCATCTTCTGTCATTTTCTCTACGGCCGACATATCGGATTGCCGGCAGATACGTGATACCACATCCGGTGCGCCTTTGGTAACCGTTATGTATCCGTCCCCGTCGCGCCTTACGACAGTCATCATCTTTCTGTCAGAATTAAAGGGTATAAGCCTTACGCGTTCGCCGAGAGCGGTATCACCGCAGAATTGGCGTATAGCCCTGTCGGTTGGGTTGGTGCCGTCGCAGCACATCGCACCGAGTTTTTTTAAAAGATTTTCGTCACCGCTCGTCCTGACAACGCTCATTCGGTTTTGAGTCAGAGTGCCCGTTTTGTCGGTACATATCACCTGCGCGGAGCCAAGCGTTTCGACGGCTGACATCCTGCGTACAATAGCCCCGCGGGCCGCCATGCGTCTGACCCCGAGCGAAAGTATCACCGTTACTATTGCAGGCAGTCCTTCGGGAATGGCGGCGACCGCAAGTGATACCGATGTCAGGAACATTTCCTGTGGCGGTTGACCGTTGAATAGCCCGACGACAAAAATTATGCCGCATATGGCGAGCGCGCAGTTTCCGAGCAGTACGCTCGTCTTTGAGAGACGTTTTTGAAGCGGTGTGCGCTTGTCACCGGAATCATTCAGCATTTTGGCTATTGAGCCGATGGCGGTATCCATGCCTGTTGAGGTGATAAGCACCTCAGCGCTTCCGCCGCGCACGGCCGTGGAGGCGAATACCGTATCCCTGCGTTCGGTGACCGGCACTCCTTCGCAGTAGGCAGCGCTCTTTGCAACCTCGCGTGATTCACCGGTGAGCGCCGATTCGTCAACGAGCAGTTCGTTCGATTGAAGTATCCTTCCGTCTGCCGGTACGGTATCACCGTATGAGAGCACGACTATGTCGCCCGGAACTACCTGTGAAACGGGAAGCCGCGTTATAGAGCCGTCACGTTTTACCGCCACTTCGGGTGCGCTCAGTTCAGCCAATGCCTTTACGGCTTTTTCAGCTTTGCTCTCCTGAATTACACCTATCACGGCGTTGAGAAAGACTATGATCAGTATCAATGCGCTGTCTGCCCAGCTTTCGCCCGTGATCACCGAGTGAACTCCGGAGATGACGGCGGCTCCGAGCAGTATCAGTATCATCTTGTCTGAAAACTGTTCGAGCATCCTGTTGAAAAATCCTTTATGTCCCCGTTCTTCAAGTACGTTTTCACCGAAAGACAGGAGCCTTTTTTCCGCTTCCTGCTGTTTTAACCCTTCAGGTGAGGTTTGCAGACTTTCAAGCAGCTCGGGTGTTCGTAACGTGTTGTTCATTTGCTACTCCTTTATAATTTTTGAGTATATTGTCATTTGATGAAAACAGCAGCAGAGTGTTCGGAAAGAGCATGGCGGCGTTCAACAGGTCGGATATGATCCAGACCGGTTCTGCGGGCACAAGACAACCGATAAACACCGCCGCCACGAAAGCAAGTCGATACATCCAGCGATTTAACGTGCCGGCGTGGAGAAACCCGAGACAGCATTCGGCGTAAAAGCACCAGCTCAGCATTGCGGCAAAGGCAAAAACCGCTGTCATCGCCGTTAAAAGCAGTTCACCGCCCGTCCCGAAAAACGATCTGAACATACTGCCTACATCTCCGTGCCCGGAACAGAGCAGCGCCAGTGCCGTAAGAGTACTGACTATAAAAGTGTCGAAAAACACTTCAAACATTCCCCAGACACCCTGGCGGTGCGGCTGGGCCGATGACGACGAGGCATGTGCAAACGGAGATGTACCCATGCCTGCTTCATTGGAATATACTCCTTTTGAGAAGCCTACCCGCATTGCGCAGAGCATAACGCTGCCGCCGACCCCTCCGGTGGCAGCGCGGAGCGAAAAGGCGTCATTGAATACCGTATGCAGTGTTTGCGGCAGCCTGTCGCTGCATGATGTGAGGATGAAAACGCACATAAGTATGTATATCAGCGATCCGACAGGGATCAGCACCGCATCGGTGGCGGAGATCATTCGCTTTCCACCGAATATTATGAGCGCGGTCAAAGCTGTGAAAATCAAAGCGGTCGGCAGAAGAGGAAACTTCTGCTGCAATGCCAGGGAAGAGACGGCGTTTGATTGTGTTACGCATCCTGTGCCCACGGAAGATATGATACATATCAGGGCAAATATCCGCGCATACAATTTCAATTTATATTATAACAC
>URSI01000090.1 GCA_900550505.1 uncultured Eubacteriales bacterium | reverse complement strand
TACATGCGAAGGCGTCTCAATCGTTACCATGAGAAAACGTGCACGAACCGGATCAAAGTCGCATTCAAAACTTTGTCTTCCGTCATTCATTCCCGATATCGAAATCCTGGCTATACGCTGCCAGCCCTCTCCGTCCTCCGAAGCGTACAGGTACGCGTGCGGAGGGAGATATATCGCATAGCTTTCCAGCCGGTAAAAGCTGATTAAAAACGAATCAACAGAAGATATATATCCTATATCAAAAACTATTTCTCTTCCCGTACCGTTAGTGAAATGTGCGTATGCGCTGTCGGACCAGTTGCCGCCACCGAGTTTACCGTCTGTGAGCTGCCCCGCCGAAGGCTGCGAATTGTAATAATCGGTACACACAGATTCCGGTAAAATAAGGACGCTGTCTATCGTATACGGTGCGTTCAGCAGCATATTCTGGTGCGTGTCAAAGTCGCTGTCACTGCTGTCCCAATACCTGGCTTCTTCACCGAAGCCGAGCTCCGTGTTTACATAATACGGCTCGGATTCGTCCTTTTCTTCAGCCTCGCGATAGCTGTAAACCTGAAATTCATCTACATAGAGCCAAACGCCCACTATCGCATCCTTCGGAACGCTCATTCTGACATAACGCGCAGATATCCCCTTCTGAAGCTGAAGAAGAAACTTGTAGTTTGCGCCGTCGGCAACATCGGCATCACGGTAAATCTTGCCGATGTCAATATAACTCTCGCCGTCATCGGAAACCGAAAATACAACGTATCGAGGCAACGAACTCGATTTCAGACTGCTGCTCAGCATCATTATACTGAAATCGAACAGCTCAGTTTTTACCTCGCCTAAGTCCAGAGTGATCACGAGTTCGTCTCTGCCGACGAAACCTATGTACTTGCTTACTTCAGCTTCACTGGTATGGCTTGTGCAAAAGCTTCCGTCAGTAAGCTGTCCGCCCGCATCCGGTCGCGAACCGGACGGCTCGCGCGACATGGAATAGCCAGCACCCACCGAAACAGGATAGCTTTCATACAACGTTCTGTCAACGTCATACCTGTAAAGTGCATCTATCTTGGATACCATATCTGCAACCGTTTCCGTAATACCTCCGGAGCCTGAACTGTCTGCGGATTCCTGCTGTGACGAGTCACCGCCCGGTTTACAGCCCGTGACGAGAGCCGTCAGCACGATAAGAACGAGAAAAAGTGCGATTCTTTTCATTGTACGTTACCTTTCTTCAGTTTTCGTCGGGTATTATCTGTCGGCGCACCGCCGAATGATATATGCTTACTGCAACGAGTTGCTGACTATGACTTCATCCTTGAACTTATAAGTCAGTCTGACATGCAGTATTATCCATAAAACGCTGAGAAGCACGTCGACCCCCGCCAGCGCTTCTCTGGAAGGAGGAAACACAAAAAGCGCGGCATTTACCAGCAGGCTCAACGATGAAACAACTCGCACCGTAACAAAACTCGCCTCTGCCTTCCTTGCCGTCATGGCTTCCACTGTGTCACAAAAGCCGTCATACATTGCCTTGATAAAGCAGAACATCACTACCGCAGTCGCCACCCCTGTCACTGCCATAAATATGCGGGTGGTAAGCGGAAACGCAACATATGCGGCGTATAACGACACGTACCTGAAATAGTTCCCCGATATCGTAAGCCTGAACACATATGACACAGCACTCAGTACAAACGCAGGCACAGCCAGTTTTTTAACGCCGCCGAAGTTTCCCTCCTTCAGCACGTATGCCGCTGCCAAAACAAGAATGACTGACACGAACTGAGGGTTGAGGTATTTATAATCGAGGATCACATTGAAGAAAAGCACCACCGCTGCGGTCATAAGCGCGCACGCCGTACTGACTCTTATGCTGCGGTTTCTTGCCTCGTTTCTTTCGCTTTCCCGTTCAACGCGCTCGGTAAGCGAGCTTATCAGGCTGCCATCGCTTCTAATGGCTTTAAACATCCTGAGCATCCCCGTATAGAAGTATATACCGAACGCAAACGACACCAGCATACAGAGCAATGTCGCAGGCAATCTGAGCGCATACACGCCCTCCCAGAGCCTGATGTTGTCAATGTCGTTATAAGCGTTCATCTGAGCCAGGGTGAAAAGCTCCGGGACGAGGCGCAGCACGGCTCGTACCACCAAGAACGATCTGCAAAGGAAACGGGCGTTTGCTATCGCCTTGAGCGCTTTTTCTCCGCCGTTCAGGGAACTGAGGTTTTCAAGTCCGTTGAAAAGAGCCCCCCCGTATAATACGGCGCATATGATCTCGCAGATCACCGAAACGGTCACGGCAGTCATAAAATTATTCGTGTCGATGATTTCCTGCGACCCGATGCTGCCTATCATAAGGATCCCCGCAACGCATGTAACACCGGAGACTAAACTCAACCAGGTGGTCATCCTGCCCGCCGTATCAATATCGGTGCTGAAATAAGACAACTCGCTCACGGCTACCCAAAGCAATATCCAGCCGATAAAATCAGGCATCACATCATAAAGGCTCACAGACGGTATAACAAGAAAAGCAAGACCTATAGCGGCCCATGGACCGAAAAGGTGTTTAAAAACCTTATTCTTTGTCATCGCCGTCACCGCCTCTCATCAGCCGCCTGATTTTTTCCCGCCTTTCGTTACGTTTTTGCTCGTACTCCTTGTTTTCCTCCTCCTGCTTGCGGATAAGCTGAGGCGTGGTCACCGACGCATATACATCGAAAGTAAACACAAGGTACAAAACTAAAAACACATAGTAGAGCACCAGTGCCAGGGTCTTGAACATCTCCGAAAACTCCGTTGCCGGAAAAGCGGTAACACCGGCTTTCAATGCCGGGATAAGGATAGCAAGATAAAGCGTAACCTGGGCAAAAGCGCATAGCCCGTGCCCCGAGTTTTTTGAAGCAAAGGAAGCTATGACCGCACACAGCGCCGCCGCCGATAACCCTATGCAAATATAGATACCGCCGTCAAGGTAAACGAAAATGTCTCCTATTTCTACGACACCGAGCAATCTCAACGAGCGCACTCCGGTGAGAACGGCAGCAGCCAATGAAAAGGCAAAACTGACGTAAACGCCCTTCATCTTCTGAGCCGCCAAAAAGAAACCGTAGCACGCAACTATACAGCCCACAAAATCAAGCGCCAATCTGTCCAAAAGCAACAGTGCCGTACCTGCAACAACTATCCCGAATCCCATATTACTGCCCCTGCTTGCCCATGCAGCAATGCTTATACTTCTTTCCGCTGCCGCAGGGGCACGGATCGTTGGCACCTATTTTTTCTTTACGGATCGGAACCTTCTTTTCCTTTTTAGCCTCTCCGCCGATGGTGGCGTTCGCCGCCGTCATCACCTGCTGCCTTTGCAGCTTCTCACGCGGAGCCACTGTGAGCAACGCCCTGACCGTTTCTTCGCGTATGCTGTTGATCATCTCATCGAACATCGCCGAGCCTTCGAGCTTATACTCAATTACCGGGTCACGCTGTGAATATGCGCGCAGCCCGATACCGCTCATAAGATCGTCCATGGCGTCAATATGCTCCACCCAATGTCTGTCAACATTCCTCAGCAGGATTATACGCTCTATTTCACGCATCTGCTCCGGAGTAAACAATTGAGTTTCCCTTATACTGTAGCTCTCATGAGCTCTGTCCAACAGCTCCTGATACAGCGACTCCCTCGTCAGCGCATTGAGCTGATCCCTGTCATACCTGAAATCATCCTCTCCGCACAGCACGCCGTAAAGTGCACCGCGAAGACCGTCAAAGTTCCATTCATCCGGCACATCGCTGCTGCAAAAACGGTCAAGGACCTCATCTATATACCCTTCTATCATCTTCATTATCCTGTCGCGCAGGTCGGCACCGTCAAGCACCTCTCTGCGCTGTGAGTATATGATGGTCCGCTGCTGATTCATCACGTCATCGTAGCGCAGCACGTTTTTACGGCGCTCAAAATTCGTGCCCTCGAGCCGTTTCTGCGCGGATTCGATAGAGTTTGAAAGTATCTTCGCATCGATGGGCTGATCCTCCGGAAGTCCCAGCGACTGCACGATGCCGCTTATGCGGTCGCTGCCGAAAAGCCGCATGAGATCATCCTGAAGCGAAAGGTAAAATCTGCTCTCGCCGGGGTCGCCCTGACGCCCCGCACGTCCGCGCAGCTGATTGTCTATCCTGCGGCTCTCATGACGTTCTGTTCCGAGTATGAACAACCCGCCTGCAGCCCTGACCCTTTCCGCATCCGGACGTATTTTCTCTTCAAACTCCCTTTCCAACTCCACGAAACGGCGTCTTGCTTCCAATATGCTTTGGTCGTCGGTCACCGAATATCCGCCGGCTTCTGCTATAAGCGTCTCGTCGTACCCCTCTTCGCGCATCTTCTGCCGCGCGAGAAATTCGCTGTTGCCGCCGAGCTTTATGTCTGTGCCTCGCCCGGCCATGTTGGTGGCTATCGTTACGGCACCGGGAGTGCCAGCCTGAGCTACTATCTCCGCTTCCTTCTCATGATACTTGGCATTCAATACGGTATGCTTTATGCCCTTTGACCTGAGCAGCGCCGAAAGCGCCTCTGATTTCTCAATGCTCACGGTACCGACGAGCACAGGCTGACCCTTTTGATGGCACCGGATTATCTGATCGACCACAGCAGAATATTTGCCGGCGGTAGTACGATAGACGGAATCGACGTTATCCTTGCGTATCATGGGACGGTTGGTCGGTATCTCGACAACGTCCAGACCGTATATCTCTCTGAACTCGTCCTGTTCCGTCATCGCCGTTCCGGTCATTCCCGACAACTTATCGTACATACGAAAATAGTTCTGAAAAGTTATCGTCGCCTGCGTCTTGTTCTCACGCTCTATCTTGACGCCCTCTTTCGCCTCTATCGCCTGGTGCAGCCCATCCGAATAACGTCTGCCGTTCATGATACGTCCAGTAAAGCTGTCAACTATCAGTACATGACCGTCTTTCACGACATAATCTATGTCGCGCTGCATGACGCCGCGCGCACGAATGGCGATATTCAAGTGGTGCATAAGGTCGGAATTTGAAGAGTCGGCAAGGTTTTCCACACCGAAATGAGCTTCCGCCTTTTTTATCCCCGAAGTTGTCAGGACCGCAGTGCGCGCCTTTTCGTCGACGATGTAATCCGCGTCGATATCCTCATGACTTTCACGGGCGTCAAGCTCTTTTATCCTGAAGCATTTCAGTGTTCGTACAAATTTGTCGGCCTCATCATACATGGGTGTGCTTTCGCCGCCCGGGCCGGAAATTATAAGCGGTGTCCTCGCTTCGTCTATGAGTATGCTGTCCACCTCGTCCACGATGGCAAACTTATGACCGCGCTGCACCATGCGTTCCTTGTAAATGACCATATTGTCACGCAAATAATCAAAACCGAACTCATTGTTTGTACCATATGTTATGTCGGCTGCATATGCTTTACGCCGCTCATCGTTTGACATATCGTGCACAATGAGTCCTACCGTCATACCGAGGAATTCATAGATGCGCCCCATCCACTCACTGTCACGACGCGCAAGATACTCGTTGACAGTGACAACGTGGACGCCTTTGCCCGTCAGCGCATTCAGATACGCGGGAAGGACCGCGACCTGTGTCTTGCCTTCACCGGTCTTCATCTCGGCTATACGTCCCTGATGTATGACTA
>URSI01000089.1 GCA_900550505.1 uncultured Eubacteriales bacterium | reverse complement strand
ATAGCGCAGGAAGAAACAATAAGAAAGATGAGAGGTTAACGTCATGCTGAAACTGATGAAAAAATATACCGCGGCATTTTCCGTTACCGGACGTGAATGGCATCTCGCCGAAATCATTGAAAAGGATATCGCTCCTTATGTCGACACTGTTACTAAGGACGCGTTGGGCAATCTTATAGCCTTTAAAAAGGGACTCGACAGCACAAAACGTGTCATGGTCGCTGCGCATATGGACGAGATCGGCTTTATCGTCACGGGCATTGATGAAAAAGGATACGTAAGAGTCCATAATCTCGGCGGGATTCCCGCTACAGCGGATATGTATACGAAGGTGGTTTTTGAGAACGGACTCAGAGGCGTACTTGTGCCGGACCAGAGCACCAAAGCCGGAGATGTTACGATAAAGAAGCTTGTGATCGATATCGGCGCACGTTCCAGAAAGGATGCGGAAAAAAAGGTCAAGATAGGCGATGTTTGCGCGCTCGAATGCTCGTTTGTCCGTCTTATGAATAACAGGTTTGCGGCCAAGGCATTCGATGACAGGCTCGGATGCGCAGTAGCCGTCAAGGCAGCCTCCCTTGTAGGTACGCCGGCATACGATACCTATTACGTCTTTACCGTTCAGGAGGAGGTCGGTTGCCGTGGTTACCGCTCGGCTGATTTCACTATCGCACCCACATTTGGCATAGCGATAGACGTAACTTCTACCGGCGATACGGTTGGAGCATCCCCCATGGAGGTGAGCCTGGGCAACGGTGCTGCTATAAAAATCAAAGACAACTCAGCCGTGTGCTCACAGTTGATAGTTGATACCCTTGCAGCGCTTGCGGAGAAAAACAAAATAAAATACCAACTTGAAATACTCGAATTCGGCGGTACCGATGCATCATCCATGCAAACGACCGGAGCAGGAGCATATGCAGGATGTATTTCGATACCGACTCGGTACGTCCACACGGGCGTCGAGACTGTCGACCTTGCCGACTGCAAAGCTGCCGCTTCACTTCTCGCCTCATTCATTGAAAGCGGTGAAAAGCGATAACATGGATATTACAGCACTTTGTAACAAGTGTGAGGCGGAGCTTTGCGAACAGTTTTCAAGGATTGACAGCGTTTGCCTCACAAATACCGCAAGGGTACTGAATGCATTTCGCACACACAAAGTTTCCGACTCACATTTTGCAGCCTCAAGCGGATACGGATACGACGACGGAGGGCGGGATGTTTGCGATAAGCTGTTTGCGGATGTATTTGAAGCACCGGCAGGCTTTGCGCGTCACAATATAGTGTCCGGGACACACGCGCTGACAATAGGACTTTTCGGGCTTTTGCGTCCCGGCGACACACTCTATTCCGTCACCGGCAGTCCGTACGATACCCTGCATGGCGTAATTGGCATAACACCGTGTGACGGCTCGCTTGCGGAATACGGCGTCCGTTACGAGCAGGCTACCGGTTTCTGCGACGTCGACGAAATCACCGCAAAGCTGCGTTTTGATCCGTCTGTAAAGGTAGTATTTATCCAACGCTCGCGAGGATATATGAACAGACGCACTCTGTCGGCGAAAGAAATTGGAAAAATATGTGAAGCTGTTCATTCGGTTTCCGATGCTTTCGTGATGGTCGACAATTGTTACGGCGAATTCTGCGAAGAACATGAGCCGACATATTACGGAGCGGACCTGTGTGTTGGCTCACTTATCAAAAATCCCGGAGGTGGGATCGCGGAAACAGGCGGATATGCGGTAGGTACTGAGAAAGCCGTCCTAAAAGTGGCTTCACGTCTCACGACTCCCGGTATCGGACTTGAATGCGGCGCTTCCCTGGGTCAGACAAAATCAATGATAAAGGGACTTTTCTTTGCACCTCATACAGTCGCGCAAGCGCTGAAAAGTGCGGTTTTAGCCTCTAAAATGCTTACGGAACTTGGATTTGAAACCTCACCGACCCCTGAAGAGGAACGTTTTGATATCATACAGACTTTGACTTTACGATCTCCTGAGAAGCTGTGCCGCTTCTGTGAAGGAATACAGTCCGCTTCTCCCGTTGATTCATTTGTCACACCGATACCATGGGCAATGCCCGGATACGGCTGTGACGTCATCATGGCAGCCGGCGCCTTTACTCAGGGTTCGTCAATTGAGCTTTCAGCAGACGCCCCGATGCGTGAGCCTTATACCGTATTCATGCAGGGCGGACTGACATACGAAAGCGCAAAACTCGCTATCTGTACTGCAATCGGAAAAATACTTGCATAAAAATAAATAAAATTTAACATTAAAGCAAAAATATTAAATTTGTGCTTGAATGAAGCTTTACGTTGTGTTATCATATCGGTAGCAGACAAAATCCTTCAGAAAGCAGGTGCGAAAGTGCAGAAGATATTGTATTTTATATTCGATCTCTTTTGTTCACTGCCGCTCCTGCTTGTTTTTTTTGACTCATTTCAATTTCATTTCGGAAGAAAACATAAAGAAATACGCATATTTCGCCTTTTGTGCGCGGTGACATTTATTGCATTGATTTACGGCACAGTCCGCATTTATTTTACGGATAAAAGCTTTGAGATAATCGGTTTTACGGATGTACAGAACGTATTTGCCTTTGGATTCGAACGTCTCGCTCAGGTTGCCTTCGTTTTTTTGTGGCAGCAACTCTCGACCACAGTTCCAAGTATGTGCAGGTTTCAAAGGCGCACATTTTCGATTCTTTTCCCCATGTTTTTATTTATTGTTTTATGTTTGACGATATATTTGGCTCTGGATTATACAAACGACATCATTCCGTTGTTTAACATACATAAGGCGATAGATCATACGGTACTTCTGTTTGTTCTTATTTGTATTTTATATCCTGCGGTTGCTTCCCTCAAAACTGCCCGTCAAATCGACTGCCGGAGTGCCACATCATTGCGCAGAAGATATGTTATGTATCCATTAGTATATATGTGTGCTTCAATATCGCAAAGTTTTTTTCTTCAGGTGCCGTTATGCAAGGGCGCTGCCGTATTGCTGTTGCTCGCCTATCATTTGGAGACAAAAAATCAACAACTGATGCATGACACGTTGACGCCGCTATTTAACAGAAACGGATATTTGAAGTATGTCACTAAAAAAAGTTTCAGGCATAAAGGAAAGATTCATTTTTTCATGATGATCGATGCGGATGGTCTGAAACGCATAAACGACAGCTACGGACATCCCGAGGGTGACAGGCTGATCCGAACGATTGCACAAGTCATACTCTCAGCCGCCGACAGACAGGATTTTGCTGCCAGATTAAGCGGCGACGAATTTGTTATAATAGGTCATCGGGACGCTGCGGAAGAGCTCGAGAAGTTTTCACGTCATATTGACATACAAATGCAAGCAGCGCAAGCACTTTTCTCTTTTCCGGTCTCGATAAGCAAAGGATATGTGATTATAAAAACAGGTGATTCGGTTGCGGATGCTTATCGTACGGCAGATATACAAATGTACGATAATAAAAGAAAAAGGAAGGGGAAAGAGTTCGCCAACAGCTGAACCGCAACGTTTGATACCCTTCAAACAGCAAAGAACAACTCCCGGCGTCGTAACACCGACGTCGGGAGTTTCTTTAATAAACAGACTACTTTGCACGCAACTCAATTATCGTTGTCGGCAAGTTTTTTTAGTGCCTCCGCGGCAGCGGCTTTACCGGCACCCATAGCGAGTATGACCGTAGCGGCACCCGTGACGGCGTCACCTCCGGCAAACACGTTCTCCCGCGAGGTCATGGTGCTGCCCTCGCGCATCACAAGTCTGCCTCGTTTATCGGCCTCAAGTCCCTTTGTAGAGCGTACAAGAAGCGGGTTCGGAGAATTTCCGATTGCCATTATCACGCAGTCACACGCAAGCTCAAAATAACTGCCTTCTACCGGTACAGGACGCGCTCTCCCGTCGGTGCCCGGCTCGCCGAGCATCATTTCCTGACAGCGGATCGCCGTCACACGGTCATTTTCGTCGCCAAGTATTTCGACGGGTGAGGTGAGCAGCTTAAACTGGACCCCTTCTTCCTTGGCATGTTCTATCTCTTCGAGCCTTGCCGGCAGCTCTGATTCTGTTCTTCTGTAAACTATGTTCACACTTTCGGCGCCCATTCTGACAGCACAACGCGCTGCATCCATCGCCACATTGCCGCCGCCTACTACACAAACATGTTTTGCATGAAACACCGGCGTGCGGCTGTCACTCTCATAAGCTTTCATCAGATTTATGCGAGTCAGGTACTCGTTTGCGGAATACACACCGCAAAGCTCTTCACCGGGTATCCCCATAAACGAAGGTAATCCGGCACCGCTGCCTATGTATATGCAGTCATATCCCTCATCAAAAAGCTCATCCACAGTAATTGTTTTGCCGATCACGCAATTGGTAACAAACTCAACACCGAGCTCTTTCAGTGAGTCGATCTCACGAGAGACGATCTCTTTGGGCAGTCTGAACTGGGGGATTCCGTATACAAGCACACCGCCGCACTTGTGAAGCGCCTCATATACCGTGACCTGAAAACCTGCGCGAGCCATTTCACCGGCAAAAGTAAGCCCGGCCGGTCCTGAACCCACCACGGCGGCACGCTTTCCGCATGAAGGAGACTTCTGCACCGGCTCAGTCATATTTTCAAGCATATAATCAGCAGCAAATCTCTCAAGTCTGCCGATGGCAACGCTCTCGCCCTTTTTCGAACGGATGCACTTCCCTTCGCATTGCTTTTCCTGCGGGCAAACGCGGCCGCATACGGCAGGAAGAAGATTGGTGCTTTTGATAATGCGAGCCGCTGCGGCAAAGTCTCCACGCGCTATTTCGGTGATAAACTCTGGTATCCGCACGTTTACCGGACAGCCGGTAACACAAAGCGGTTCGCGGCAGTTCAGACAGCGCTGTGCCTCTGAAACAGCCTGTTCACTTGTATAACCCATTGCTACCTCTTCAAAGCACTTGGAACGAACTTCCGGTTCGAGCGAAGGCATAGGCGTTTTCTTATTTGACATATTCTTCATTTTGCATCCGCTCCTTTGAAAAGATTGCAGCTTGCTTCCCGCGCATGACGTTCAAACTCTGTATACATACCGTTTCGTTTCATAAGTCTGTCAAAATCCACAAGGTGACCGTCAAATTCAGGCCCGTCAACACACGCGAATTTTGTCTCACCGCCGACCGTAACCCTGCAACCGCCGCACATACCGGTACCGTCGATCATTATGGGATTGAGGCTCACCACAGTTCTTACATTGTATTTCTCGGTAAGCTTAGAAACGAATTTCATCATGATAACGGGACCTATCGCATATACGACATCATAATTCTCCCCTGCCTGTATAAGCTCTTCAAGTGCATTGGTGACAAGTCCCTTTTTGCCGTACGATCCGTCGTCTGTCATCATGACCAGCTTGTTGCTCACGGCTTCAAATTCTTTTTCAAGTATCACAAGATCCTTGTTCCTGAATCCGACAATTGAGTGGACGATGCTGCCCTGCTCGGAAAGAGCCCGTGCGATAGGAAGGGCGATTGCACAACCGACGCCGCCGCCGATCACCGCCGCTTTGCGAACTCCTTCAAGCTCTGAAGGCTTTCCGAATGGTCCCGCAAAATCAGGCAAAAAATCCCCCACTTCAAGCGTGCCGAGAAATTGAGTCGTAGCTCCTACTTTTTGAAATAT
>URSI01000088.1 GCA_900550505.1 uncultured Eubacteriales bacterium | reverse complement strand
AAATAATGAGACATTTCTCTCCCCGTCTTTTCGAGACATAGCGATTCGAGCTTTGTCAACTCGTCCGACAGTTGGGATTCCGTCATCGCCGCGATGTTCCGGTGACTGTAGGTGTGGTTGCACACGGTGTGACCTTCTTCGAACATGCGGTTGACGAGCTCAAGGCTGTTTCTTATTATACCGGGCAGTATAAAGAAAGCTGCGGGAGCCTGGTGCTTTTTGAGCGTGTCAAGGATCTTTTTGACGTTTTCGTTGCCGTATCCGGCGTCGAAGGTCAGATATATGACCTTGTCGTCCGGATCACCGAGGCTCAGCACACGGTATTGGGGATAGCACTGTCCTCCGTTCACTACCGGCTGTGAGCCGTCACCTGCCGATTTGAAATACCAGTTTTGTTTTTCACCGGAGGGTTGTGACGCTTCCGTGATCGTACGCCCGCCGTCGGTCAGGGCAAGCAGCAGCACAAGCGCGGCAAAAAATTTTGCGATCGTTTTTTTCATACATAAAATTTCTCCTTTTTGCGAATTGATCGCATTGATAGTTTTCGGCAAAGCGAGGAAGAATAAACGATGAAAAATTTTGAAACGATGAGATTCGTTTTGCCCGTCACTGAGCTTTTTGAGCGACCCGATCCCTACTCTCAGCATGTGGACGAAGCGCTTTACGGCATGGAATGCCGCATTGTCGGGCTCGAGGAAGATTTTTACAAAATAAACATGGAGTACGGGTATGAATGCTATGCGAGGGCATCCGCGCTCCTGGCGGCTTGGGGGGACAGAGGAGATCATTTTGTGGTTTCACGGTTTTGCGATGTTCTTCCCCAACCGCGCAATTACGGTGCGCCGCTGATGTGTCTGCCGTGCGGCAGCCGGCTGCGTGTGACGGGGACGGAAGGGCTGTATTCGGTGGTCGAGACGGCAAAGGGGCGCGGATATGTGCGGAGCGAGCGGCTGCGTCCGTGCGCGGCGCCGCGGGAATTGCCGAGAGACTCTGTCGTAGCAACGGCCATGTCTTATATCGGCACACCTTACCGCTGGGGAGGAAAGAGCACATTCGGTATCGACTGCTCCGGCTTGGCGTTCATGGCGTATTACCTTAACGGGATATCGCTGTATCGGGACGCAGCCCCCGAACGTCAGACGAAGCTGCGTGAGATACCGCTTGAAGAGGCGAAGGCAGCCGACCTGATCTTTTATGAGGGGCATGTCGTGATTTATACAGGCAACGGACGGTTCGTCCATGCCACCACAGGCAACGACGGCACGGTCCGCGTCAACTCGTTGAAGAAGGACGACGAACTGTATTCGCCTGCACAGGACGCAAAAAAAATAGTAAAGGTAATGACTTGTATAGATGAACAGTGTTTTTGTACCGGAGGAAGAGATACGCAGACAGCTTGAAACGGCTGAGATTTACGGGAACCGGTATCCCGGGGGGAAATACCGCGTGGAGTGTTTCGGATGCCAGCAGAACGAGGCGGACGCCGAACGTATCGCCGGGATCGCGGAGGCAATGGGTTATGTACCCGCCGAAGGCAGGGAGGATGCAGACCTCATAGTGATCAATACGTGCGCCGTGAGAGAGCATGCGGAGCTTCGGGCGCTGTCCAACACGGGCGGCCTGAAAAAGCTGAAGAAGAAAAACCCCGGTCTGATAATTGCGGTATGCGGCTGTATGGCGCAGGAGCAGTCACGGACCGACCAGCTTATGGGCAGCTATCCGTATGTGGATATCGTTTTCGGCACCGACCGTATACATACCCTGCCCGAGCTCGTTTCAAAGGTACGGGAGCGGCGAGAGCGTATTTTTGCGGTTACGCGCGCGCCCCATTCGGAATTCGGCAATATTGCCGAGGGGCTGCCTGCCGTGCGTCCCGTCCGTCACCGGGCGTGGCTGAGCGTGATGTACGGGTGCGATAATTTTTGTTCCTACTGTATCGTTCCGTATGTCAGAGGACGCGAGCGCAGCAGACGCGAGCGCGATGTGCTCGACGAAGCGCGTGCGTATATAGCCGACGGAGCGAAAGAAATAACATTGCTCGGTCAGAACGTCAATTCGTATCGCGGTGAGGAGGGCTTTGATTTTCCTTCGCTACTGCTTGCGGTATGCGAACTCGAGGGAGACTTCAGGGTGCGCTTCATGACTTCTCATCCGAAGGATTGTTCGGACAGGCTTATAGAGGCTTGCCGCCACCCTAAGGCAGCACCGCACATACACCTTCCTTTTCAGTCGGGAAGCGACAGGATACTAAAGCTGATGAACCGGCATTATACGGTATCGCAGTACCTTGAAAGGGTGGAAACGATACGGCGCGTGCTGCCGGATGCGGCGCTGACGACCGACGTCATATGCGGTTTTCCGGGGGAGACGGAAGCGGACTTTGAAGGCACGCTCGAAGTGGTGCGGCAGTCGCGGTTTGACATGATATTTACCTTTTTGTATTCGCCGCGGCCGGGCACGAGGGCGGCGGAGATGGAGGATCAGGTCCCGCATGAGGTCAAGGTCCGCCGGTTCGGTGCGCTGAGCGAGCTTGAGAATTCCATAGCCCGCGAGAACAATGAAGCGCTTGTCGGCAGTGTGCAGCGGGTGCTCTGCGACGAGGCGGGCGAGGTCTGCACGGGGCGAAGCGGTCAGAACAAGCCCGTGAGTTTTACTTCGGCAAGCGCACGCGTGGGTGAATTTACGGATGTAGTGATAAAATCTGCCGAAGCTTACCGGCTGTGCGGCGAAGAAAAATAAAAAACGGTAACTATGAAAGGAACAGAAAAATGAAAGAAAGTCTTCAGGGTATGCTTGAGCTCTTTGCGCAGGCGCTTGCGGAGGATGAGGCGGTCAAAGAATACCGTCTGGCACGCGAGGAATATTTTTCGGATACGGAGCTTGTCAGGAGCTTGGCGGAATACAATGCGATGAAGACGGCATATGACAGAGAGCTTGAAAACGAAGGGGACGGCGAAGCAAAAGAACGTCTCGGCACGCGCGTGAAGGAGCTGTACGATTCAATAACGGCAAACGCGCGTCACGAACGGCTGAGCAACGCTGAGGACGCATTGAACGTGCTGCTCAATGAGATAAATACGACGCTTATGTCGGCTGTGACCGGCAGCAGCTGCGGCGGCGATTGCTCGGGCTGCGCAGGCTGCCACTGAACGGAAGAACGAAAAAACTTTTTTGCGGTAAGGATGCGGTAAAATGGCTGTTACCCCGATGATGCAGCAGTATTTTGCGGTCAAGGAGACCGTGAAGGACTGTATTCTCATGTACAGACTGGGCGATTTCTACGAGATGTTTTATGATGACGCACGGATAGCTTCGCGTGTGCTCGATCTCGTGCTGACCGGACGCGCCTGCGGTGAGGAGGAGCGCGCGCCGATGTGCGGTGTCCCGTTTCATGCGGTGGACGGTTATATCGCCAAGCTGATAGCCGCGGGGTATCGCGTGGCGGTGTGCGAGCAGACGGAGGATCCCGCTACGGCGAAAGGGATAGTCAACCGTGAAGTGATCAGAATAGTCACGCCGGGGACCGTTGTCGATACGGGGTATTTATCGGAAGAAAAGAACAATTTCATCTGCTGCATCCATACGGACGGCGCCCGGGTCGGGCTGGCGTTTGCGGATATCTCTACGGGAGAGATGTATGCAAAGGGCTTTGAAAGCTGTTCTGAAGGCGAGATGTTTGCCGAGCTTGCCTCGTATTCTCCTACCGAGGTGCTGTGCGGAGCCGATATCGGGGAAAAGGTGCGGGATTTTGCGGAAAACAGGCTCGGGTCCATGATAACCGTGCTTGACGGCGCGGAGTTCGAAAACACCGTGCTTTCACGGGTGAGCGCGCAATTCGGCGAAAACTGGCGCGAAAGCAGCGGTATGGGCGAGAACGATCCGGCAGGTGTAGCGGTGGGCGCGCTTCTGGGCTATATAGAGCGTACGCAAAAGACGGACCTCGGATATATAAGCAAGCTGATGTGCTATTCGGACGCGCGTGTGATGCAGCTGGATTATTATTCCCGCCGCAATCTCGAGCTGACCGAGACCATACGGACGAAGGACAAAAAAGGCTCGCTTTTGTGGGCGATAGACCGTACCCGCACGGGTGCCGGTGCCAGACTGCTCCGGATGTGGCTGGAAAGACCGCTGCTGGAATGCCGCATCATAAGACGCAGACAGGAGGCGGTCTCATATCTCTACGGCAAGACGGTCATCCGTGAGGATATAGCGTCGGAGCTTCGTTCGACGGTGGATATAGAAAGACTTTTGACCCGTGTCGTTTACAATTCCGCGACTCCGAGGGACATGAAAGGGCTTGCAGCCACGCTTGAGAAGATACCGTTTTTCCGCTCAAAGCTTGAGAACTGCGGGTGCGAGGAGCTGGAACGTATAGTCGGCACGATGGGCGATTTTGAAAAGCTGACGGCGGACATAGAGGATATGTTCGTGCCGGAGCCGCCTGCCGCTGTCAGAGACGGCGGGTTTATCCGTGACGGATACGATGCGGAGCTGGACAGGTGCCGCACCGTCTGCACCGACGGCAACGTGTGGATGAAAGAGCTCGAAGAACGTGAGAGATCGCTCACCGGCATAAAGAATCTGCGGGTCGGCTACAACCGCGTGTTCGGTTATTATATCGAAGTTTCAAAAGGGCAGATTTCGCAGGCGCCTTCGCATTATAACAGGCTTCAGACGCTTGCAAACTGCGAGCGGTATTCGATACCCGAGATGAAGGAGCGGGAGCAGGAGATGCTCTCGGGCGGCGAGAAGGCAAAGGCGATAGAGCTCATGCACTTTTCGCGTTTGCGGGACAGGCTCATGGCGGCCATGGCACAGCTGCACCATACCGCTTCCATGATGGCGCAGCTGGACGTTTACTGTTCGCTTGCCTCGATAGCTGCGGAAAACGGGTATATCAGACCGGAGGTGGACGATTCCGATGTGATAAGCATACGGGACGGACGGCATCCGGTGGTCGAGCGGTTCATGAAGGATTCGTATTTTGTTCCGAATGATACTGAGCTCGACTGCAAAAACAACCGTGTGATGATAATTACGGGTCCGAATATGGCGGGCAAATCCACATATATGAGGCAGGTGGCCGTGCTGGTGCTGCTGGCGCAGATCGGCTCGTTTATTCCCGCCAAGGAGGCGCGGATAGGTATCGTTGACCGCATATTTACCCGTGTCGGCGCTTCGGATGACCTTGCCAGCGGCAACTCCACCTTTATGCTCGAAATGGTGGAGGTGGCGTCGATACTCGACAATGCGACGAAAAAGAGCCTGATAGTTTACGACGAGATAGGGCGCGGCACCTCTACATATGACGGAATGAGCATAGCGCGTGCGGTGGTGGAATATACCGCCGAGCGGATCGGCGCAAAAACGCTTTTTGCCACGCATTACCACGAGCTGACCGAGCTCGAGGGCGAGACAGAGGGCGTGCTGAATTACAATATCGCAGCAAAAAAGCGCGGGGACGATATCGTGTTTTTGCGCAAGATACTTCGCGGACCGAGTGACGAAAGCTATGGGATAGAGGTCGCAAAGCTCGCCGGGGTACCGCGCAGGGTAATAACGCGCGCGCGGGAATTGCTCGATTCCATGCCGGCCAGGGAGCACATACCGGCGGCGCCCGTCAAAGACGGCGGCTGTGAGGGAGCGATAAGCTTTCAGGATATATCCGCCGCCTCGGTTGCGGAAAAGATAAGAGAGA
>URSI01000087.1 GCA_900550505.1 uncultured Eubacteriales bacterium | reverse complement strand
TCCGTATCACTCCATTCCGAAGACTCAGACACGGTATTCTGACTTTCCGATTCACATAACGTGCTTTCCTCACCGTACGGGGAAAAAAGCTCCGCACATCCCGTAAAAATCATGCAAAGCAGTCCGGCAAAAACAATGGTAAATACTCTTTTAAGCATAAGTATCCCTCAAGTCACCGCTCCGTCTGCGACAAAAGCACCGCAGGAAAGCGAACGTGCACTTCACATATACGCTGTTGCAGCGAAACTCAGCCGCTCAGTCGCCGTGCACAGAAGCCTTTGCGTTACTGCAAATGACGCCGGCCCTTCTCAGTCCCCATACCACAGGCGGTATGAGCACGATCTGAATTATTATACCGGGGACGGCATTGAACAATGCGCCCGCCGTAAACATCCCGAATGTAAAATCCATTCCGCCCAGTGCATATATGATGTACGACACACCGCCCCAAACAAGCCGTCCGAATATCATCGACAACGAAAGTGACAGATAAACGTATCCCGGCCGTTCCGGGAGCCGTTTGTTCAGCAGACCTGCCGCCAGCCCGTACGCGGCAAGCTCAAACGCCATACAAAGCGCATTCGGAAACAAAACAGGTCTGCCGAACATCAGTGAACGGAGCAACGGAGCCGCACCTCCCACGACCGCAGCAGGCAACGGTCCGCAGACAAAACCGCAAAGCAACACCGGTATATGCATGGGACAAAGCGCATTGCCTATCTCGGGTATTTGCCCGGTAAGAAACGGCAGCGCAAGCGCCAACGCAAGCAAAACCGCCGAATAAACCAAATTTTTCAATCCTTCTCTGCCGAACATTTCATAATCCCCCAAATGTAATACACGGCAGACCGCCCCGCCGAATTATGCTGATTATAACACACAACCGAACCCATTACAAGACAAGTTTCACACGCACGCACCGGGAATCATCAAAACCCGGCTTGACAAATCACAATGCTTGTGATATGCTTTGTCTTGTTATATGAACTTAATCGGGGCAGTGTTTCCATGCTTCGATAAATACTGGGGGTTACTTGTATGGCTGACAACAGCGAATATACCTTTGAAAACGAAATATACCGCAGGACTTACTGGCACACATGCTCACATATACTCGCACAGGCGGTCAAACGGCTTTTTCCGGATGTAAAGCTTGCCATTGGTCCGGCGATAAACGAAGGGTTCTACTACGACTTTGACACGCCCGTAACATTCACGCCCGAAACTCTTTCTCAGCTTGAGGACGAGATGCGCCGCATATGCAAGGAAAAGCTGAAAATCGAGCGGTTTGAGCTCGACCGTCCCGCAGCTCTTGAGCTGATGAAGGATGAGCCTTATAAAACCGAACTGATAAACGAGCTGCCGGAAGGCTCGGTGATATCATTTTACAGACAGGGTGATTTCACCGATCTCTGCGCGGGACCGCACCTTGATTCAACGGGACGCGTGACAGGCAACGGCATAAAACTGCTTTCCTGCGCCGGGGCTTACTGGCGCGGTGACGAGCACAACAAGATGCTTCAGCGCATCTACGGTATTGCCTTTATGAAAAAGGCGGAGCTTGACGAATATCTCGCGAAACGTGCAGAGGCTCTCATGCGTGACCACAACAAGCTCGGACGCGAGCTCGAATATTTTACAACCGTCGACGTCATAGGTCAGGGACTCCCCATACTCATGCCAAAGGGCGCAAGGGTGATCCAGCAGCTGCAGCGCTGGATAGAGGACGTGGAACAGCGCAGGGGCTACCAGCTCACAAAAACTCCTTTGATGGCAAAACGGGATCTCTATCGCATATCCGGTCACTGGGATCATTATCGTGACGGGATGTTCATACTCGGCGATCCCGACGACGAAACAAAGGAATGCTTTGCGCTGAGACCGATGACCTGTCCGTTCCAGTATCAGGTGTTTCTCAGCAGGCAGCGTTCCTACCGTGAGCTGCCCATGAGACTGGGCGAAACATCCACGCTGTTCCGCAATGAGGATTCGGGCGAAATGCACGGGCTTATACGCGTAAGGCAATTCACCATTTCGGAAGGACACCTTATTATACGCCCCGACCAGCTCGAGGAAGAATTCAAAGGCTGTCTCGACCTTGCAAAATACTGCATGACGGTGCTCGGTCTGGAGGAAGACTGCTCGTATCGTTTCTCGCAGTGGGATCCGGAGAATACTGACAAATTCGAAGGCACCGCCGAGCAATGGAACACAGCACAGAACGCCATGAAGACCATTCTCGATCATCTCGGTATCAAGTACACGATAGGTGTCGGTGAAGCGGCTTTCTACGGTCCTAAACTTGATATACAGATCAAAAACGTTTTCGGAAAAGAAGATACGCTTATAACAATACAGATCGATATGCTGCTTGCGGAAAAGTTCGGTATGGAATACGTCGATGCCGACGGCAGCAGAAAGACCCCGTATATCATACACCGCACCTCAATGGGATGCTACGAGCGCACACTCGCGCTTCTGATCGAAAAATACGCCGGCGCGCTTCCCACGTGGATGGCTCCGGAACAGGTGCGAATGCTTCCGATAACCGACCGCGCAGTTGAATACTGCCGTGCATATGCGGACAGGCTCTGTGATGCCGGCTACCGTGCTACCGTCGACGAGCGCAACGAAAAGATCGGTCGTAAAATACGCGACGCACAGCTTGAAAAAGTACCGTATATGCTCGTTGTCGGTGACAGAGACATCGAAGCCGGAACAGTTGCGGTACGTCACCGCAGTGAGGGCGACCTCGGCACCATGACTCCCGATGAGTTCTCCGCACTTCTCCGCGAAGTTGTAGAAACAAAAGTAAAAAAATAACCGCCGAATTCAGCGCCGGCTCCGCTGTCCGTACAGACAGCGGAGCTTTTTGTATAGCTGGCCCGGATCTCAGATCCGGTATCCGTCAGATCTCCTTACCGTTTTTATTTACCGCACAGCTCTCTCGGCAAAGCGCGGAGACGTTCTTTCGTAACGTCACTTATTCTCCGGCTTTCAAGTGCCTTTCTTACAGCATATCTCAGGCTGTCACCGCAAAGCCTCCCGTTCTCATAATAATCGATGACAATATCTTCATGATATGCAAGCGCCGTCGCAAAATACCAGCCTACCATCATTGATACGCAGCGGCCGTCGGGCTTGATCGCTGCGACGAGCGAAGGCTGCTCCCGCTCAAAACCCGACTTCATATAATAAACCATCATCATCTGTATGGCAAAACGCGTCGTGTATCCGCCACGCCCGAGCAGCTCACGCAGCCATGGAAAAAGCGCCGCCGGCTTAGAGCGAAACGCCGACGGACGAATCAGATCGCATACCGCCCAATTGTCAACATACGGCAGGAACACCTCAAGGCTTTCCTTTGCGCTTTCAAAATCCTTTATACGCGACACAAGGATGGAATGCAGGCAATTCTCGTCATAGCTCCCGTGAGGCAACGCCGAAAGAAAATTCCGAACGGGTTCCCCGTCGTCGAGCTCTGCGGCAATTTTTCTAAGCACCGGAACTCGTACCCCTATGACCGTGTCAGGATCGACCGTCGGTACCAGCTTCAGTTGAAACTCTCTGTAATCTTTGTCTGAATTCTTTAACAACAAATCCCTTATATCCATGCTGCACCTCAGAAAAAGGGGGCGGCTCGCACGCCGTCCCCTTCTTTTTTTACTGCAATTTCGTTCCGCATTTGCGGCAGAACTTCACGGACTGCTCGTATTTTTCACCGCACGACGGGCAATAATTTTCGTGCGGCCGATCGCCGAGCGCACCGTCTCCCTCAAGCATCCTGCTGTCGCGTTCATCTATCCCGGCAAGCTCCGCCGTCAGTTTTTCGATCTCCTCATGCTTCTGACGTATCGTTTCAAAAAGCTCTGAAAGCTGCGAAACGTCGTTAGAGCCCTGACTCCAGATCTTATAAACAGACTCCCCGGCTGCAGAATACTTCTTTTCTATGTCGCTCCTGAGCGTCTCGATCCGCGTTTTCAGCTTGGATTTTTCAAGCGAAGATGAAGTCTTTACGCTTATCGTAGCTATACCGCGGTTAATGGATGACTTTAATTTGTCAAATGCGTCAGCTGCCATGGCTTCACCCTACAACATTAACGTAAGGTATAATGCCGATGACATCATCGGCTATCTTTTCGCTCTTGCCGTCATAGTATGAAAGTGTGCCCTTTCCGCTGCTGCTGATATCCCAGAGGTAGACAAGGTTGTCGTCGTACGTGAAGTAGAAGTCGCCGACGTCGTCGGCCACCTTTTCGGACTTGCCGCCGTCAAAGAGCTTCAGGGTGCCTTCTCCGCGATCGGAATTGTAATCAGTGAAGTACGCAATCTTGCCGTCAGTAACCCTGTTGCCGCCGAGATAGCCGCCGAGATACACGTCATAATCGACAAGCTCTTTGTCGCAGTACATGTCGCCTTCGCCGTCATAATACTCACCGCTGACATCTTTGTAGTAAACGTAGTCAGTCTCGCTTATGAACCGGCCGTAGCCTGCATAAACATCGGTGTCAACGACCTCGGGGTCTCTGACCTTGCTGTTGGTGATCTTGACGCTACGCAGCTCGCCAATTTTGGTCTCTTCATCGACATCGTGTATGAAATAAAGCATAGTGCCTTCGTCGTTGATGCTCATGTGAGATATGCCGTCCTGCTCGACCAGCGTGGAGGTGCCCTTTATGGCGATATAGAAATCATCGTCCTCGCCGTCTTCGTCGGAGATCGTGTAAGCTATGACGGGACGGTCAATCGCAACGCGCCAGTCGAGCCAACCGATCTCATCGGTGATAACCGTTTCCTCTTTGCCGTCATAATAGCAGAGCTTGTATGTTGACGAGACTTCCTCCCAAACGTCGTCCTCGGTCACAGCGCCCTCAAGGCCGTCGCCGGTATCCTCGGACTCGGTGACTTTGCAATAATACGCCTTGCCGTCTTCATATATCTGGATAACGTCTTTAATGTCGGAAGCGACCTTGACCTTGTCTTTACCCTGTTCCTTCTTGAAAAGGTCAGTGTCCTTTTCGTACCAGACCACGTCAAAATCATCGGAAGTGCCGTCCATGAAGTCGACATCACTGTCGAGCTTCTCAGGCTCTTTGCCCGACTTGACATAGTAAAGACCGCCTTCGCTGTCGGTGTAATATATTTCCTTGCCGTCATCGGAAACATAGAGATCATCGACTTCGTCGGCTATCTTGACCTTCTCTTTAAGATCGTGCTGATAGAGAGTATAATCTTCGCCCTTCAAGTAAGTGACGATGTCAAACTTATCGTTCACCCAGTACACCAAAACTCCGGAGTCGAGCTTGACAGGATCTTTGTTCTCTTTGCCGACGCGGCGATAATACAGATCCACGCCGCCGTCCGTGAGCTTGTCGGGATAGATAACATGCTTGCCGTCCTTGCTGAGCGATACCAAATAACCTACGTCTACCACGCCCGCCGATAAACCGCTGTCACCCAGCAGATCGTCAGTCACCTGAAAAGGCTTGCCTGAAAAGTCCGTAAAGTTGAGCTCTCCGTCGGCTATGTAAAAGCTCCAGTCGCTGCCGCCCGAAGACGCGATGACGATCACCAGCAGAACCACCACAAGCGCTGCGGCAGCTATGCCTACGACCTTTTTGTTCAAGCCCGCCGGCAAAAAGTCAAGCAGACTCTTCTTTCCCTTGCCGGAAGATACCTGGCTCCCGTCTACGGATTTTCCGCACTCC
>URSI01000086.1 GCA_900550505.1 uncultured Eubacteriales bacterium | reverse complement strand
CTATGCCAGACAGTTTTTAGGACAGATGGAAAAACCAAATGTAGAAAAAATCGAGGGACTTTCTCCGGCAATTTCCATAGACCAGAAATCCACCTCGAAAAACCCGCGTTCAACAGTCGGCACCGTGACGGAGATATATGATTATCTGCGATTGCTTTACGCGCGGGTCGGCGTGCCTCACTGCCCGGTGTGCGGGGAACCGATACTTCAGCAATCGGTCGACGAGATCGTAGACGATATACTCACTCTGCCCGAAGGCACGCGATTTCTCGTGCTTGCGCCCGTGGTTTCGGGCAAAAAGGGCACGCACGAAAAGATATTTGAGGACGCGAGACGCGCCGGCTTTGTCCGTGTGCGCGTCGACGGCGTAATGTATGAGCTCGACGAAGAGATCGTGCTTGACAAACAGAAAAAGCACAATATCGATATCGTGGTCGACAGGCTCGTCATGCGTGAGTCTCTGAGGACGCGGCTTACCGATTCGGTAGAGAACGCATGCCGCCAGGCAGGCGGAGTGGTTACGGTTTTGCTGAACGAGCCCGGGGAGGGCGAGGCGCCGGAGAAGACGTATTCACAGAATTATGCCTGCCGTGAGCACGGTATAAGTCTCGGCGAGCTCGCTCCGAGGATGTTCAGCTTCAACAGCCCGTTTGGCGCATGCCCTACTTGCTCGGGTCTGGGCGAAAAACTCGTGATATCGCCTGACAAGATCATTCCGGACCGTTCGCTTTCGCTCTCACAGGGCGCTGTCGCGGTAAACGGTTTTCGTTCCATCGACGACTCAAGCTATTCGGGCAAATGGTTCAATACGATAGGACAGTTTTACGGTTTTACCGTCGACACTCCGATATGCGAGTACAGTCCGGAGGCGTACCGGCTGCTGATGTACGGCAATCTCAGACCCGAGGGTGTCAAGCGTCATTCGCCCGCAGAGCCGAGATTTGAGGGCATAGTTGAGACCATTACCCGCCGTATGAGCGCCGCGGAAAGCAACGACGAGATCCGGGAATATTATGAGCAGTTCATGGACAGCGTGCCGTGTCATGACTGCGGGGGAAAACGTCTTAAAAAAGAATCGCTTGCGGTGACTGTCGGCGGATTGAGCATCATCGACCTGACGGAGCTCTCCGTGCGGAAGGCCGGCGAGTTTTTTGAAACACTCAGATTTACGGGCAAGGATGCGGTGATAGCGCACGACATAGTCAAGGAGATACGGTCAAGGCTCGGGTTTCTGACGAGCGTGGGGCTTGATTATCTTACGCTTTCCCGCAAGGCGTCGACGCTTTCCGGCGGTGAGGCGCAGCGTATACGCCTGGCAACTCAGATAGGCTCTTCGCTGGTGGGCGTGCTTTATATACTTGACGAGCCGAGCATCGGTCTGCACCAGCGCGACAACAGGAAACTGATAGATACATTGCTGCGGCTGAGAGACAACGGGAATACGGTCATCGTCGTCGAGCATGACGAGGAGACGATGAGAGCCGCCGACTATATAGTTGACGTCGGGCCGAGGGCAGGTGTGCACGGCGGCGAAATAGTCGCTGCGGGCACGCCGGAAGAGGTCATGAGCTGTGAAGCTTCATTGACGGGTGCGTATCTTGCGGGGAGAATGAAGATAGTCGTTCCGGCAGAACGCCGCAGCGGCAACGGTTTGTCCCTCACGGTGCGCGGCGCACACGTCAACAACCTCAAAAATATAACGGTCAACTTTCCGCTGGGCAAGTTTATATGTGTCACCGGAGTTTCGGGCAGCGGTAAATCCTCGCTCGTCAACGGGATACTTTACAGTTCCGTGCGGCGTATGCTTGCGGGCGGTTCGCCTGTGGGGTGCGACTCTGTTGAGGGACTTGAAAACATCGATAAGGTCATAGCGATAGACCAGTCGCCTATCGGGCGCACTCCGCGTTCCAACCCTGCGACGTATACCGGCGTGTTCACCGATATACGGGCGGTGTTCGCGGCGGTGCCGGAGGCAAAGCAGCGCGGTTACAGGGAAGGGCGGTTCTCGTTCAATGTGAAAGGCGGACGCTGTGAGGCTTGTCAGGGCGACGGCACGCTTTTGATAGAAATGCATTTTTTGCCCGACGTATATGTCCCCTGCGACGTCTGCAAGGGCAAAAGGTATAACAGAGAGACGCTTGAGGTCAAATACAAGGGGAAGAGCATCAGCGATGTACTTGACATGACCGTTGACGAGGGAGTGGAGTTTTTCTCCAATCACCCGAAAATAAGCCGCAAGCTCAAGACGCTGTCGGACGTGGGGCTCGGATATATCCGGATAGGTCAGTCGTCGACAACGCTTTCCGGGGGCGAGGCTCAGCGTGTGAAGCTGGCGACGGAGCTGTCGCGCAGATCCACCGGGCGCACGCTGTATATCCTGGACGAGCCGACGACCGGGCTCCACACCTACGATGTCGACAAGCTCAGAGAAGTGCTTGAGCGGCTTGTGGACGCGGGAAATACCGTGGTGGTCATAGAGCACAATCTTGACATAATAAAGGTCGCCGACCATGTGATAGACCTGGGTCCGGAGGGCGGAGACGGAGGCGGACGCGTGCTCGTTTCCGGGACGCCCGAGCAGGTCGCCGCATACGAGGCGTCATACACCGGACAATATCTTAAAAAGGTGCTTGAGAACGAGTGAAAAAAACTATTGAAGATCTGCTGCTGCGGGTCGAGAAGCCCGGGCGGTATACAGGCGGAGAATACGGGGAGATCCGTAAGCCACGCAGGGAGGGCGAGATATCGTTTGCCTTCTGTTTTCCCGATTCCTATGAGATCGGGATGTCCAATCTGGGGATGAAGATACTGTACGGCGCGCTCAATGCCGAGGATTTCGTGCGCTGTGAGCGCTGCTTTGCTCCGTGGCCGGACATGGGAGATCTGATGCTGAAAGAGGGCGTGCGTCTTTCCACGCTTGAGAGCGGTCAGGCGCTGGCGGAATTTGACGTGATCGGATTTTCCATGGGCTATGAGCTTTGCTATACGAATGTGCTGTATATGCTCCGGCTCGCCGGGCTGCCGCTGCTCGCCGACGAAAGGACGGACGATATGCCCGTTATTATCGGAGGCGGCGTGTGTACTTATAACCCCGAGCCTTTGGCGGATTTTTTCGATGCGTTTTCCATCGGAGAGGGCGAAAAGTCGCTGGTGAAATTCGTTTCGCTGCTGCGCGAATGCAAAAATCAGGGCAAAGGTAAGAAGGAATTTTTGAAACTTGCCGCTTCAAAGCTGTGGTGTGACGGTATATATGTACCGTCGCTGTATGAAGTTACATACGGGGCAGACGGAACGATCGCTTCTTTTCTCCCGAAGGACGGCGCGCCGCAGCGCGTGCAGAAGGCTGTCGCGACCGAGCTCGACGAGGTGTATTACCCCACCTGTCCGGCGGTGCCGTTCATTGAGGCGGTGCATGACCGTGTGATGCTGGAAACGGCGCGCGGCTGCCTGCGCGGCTGCCGGTTCTGCCAGGCGGGCATGGTCTGCCGCCCGTACCGTGAGCGCAGCCCGCAAAAGCTGAACGTGCTTGCGAGGGAGCTTGTAAGCGGGACCGGGTATGACGAGATATCCCTCATGTCTCTGAGCATAAGCGATTATTCCGGGCTGCCCGAGCTGACGGATTCGCTGCTGGAATGGACGACTCCGCGTCATGTGAGCCTTTCGCTGCCTTCGATGCGTGTGGACAGCTTTTACAAAGAGCTGATGGAAAAGGTCATGAGCGTTCGCAAGAGCGGCATTACTTTCGCGCCGGAGGCGGGCAGCCAGAGGATGCGTGACGTGATAAACAAAAACATCACCGAAGAAGAGATTCTTGAGGCCTGTCGCATCGCTTTCGAGGCGGGGAAAACAAGTGTGAAGCTGTATTTCATGAACGGGCTGCCCACCGAAACGGATGAGGACATATGCGCGATAGCGCAGCTCGGCAAGTCGGTGATAGATTCGTTTTACTCACTTCCCGGACGTCCGAAGGGCAAGAGCCCGGCCGTAACTCTGTCGGTCGCGTGCTTTGTTCCGAAGCCGTTCACTCCGTTCCAGTGGGAACCGCAGATCCTGCCGGATGAGCTTCACCGCAGGCAGCTGTTGCTGAAGGAGTCGATAAGCAGCCGGAGGATAACGTATAATTATCATGACGCGTCCGTCAGCCGCCTGGAGGCGGTATTTGCGCGCGGCGACAGACGGCTTTCAGCCGCATTGCTGAAAGCGGCTGAGAGAGGTTTCAGATTTGACGGATGGGACGAGTTTTTCAGGCTGAACGACTGGCAGAGCGTTTTTGATGAAACGGGAATAGACCCTGCGTTTTACGCCAACAGAAAGAGAGAAGAAAACGAGATATTGCCGTGGGATTTCATCGACATAGGCGTCACTAAGGAGTTTTTGCTCCGCGAGGCGCACAAGGCGGCAGAGGCAAAAACCACGCCGGATTGCCGGACCGCGTGCTCGGGCTGCGGGGCTGCCTGCTTTAAGGGGGAAGGATCATGCTGCCCGTAAGGATATTTTTTTCAAAGACAGGACGCGCAGTATATTTTTCGCACCTTGACCTTAACCGTGCCGTTGCGCGGCTGCTGATGCGTTCGGGGCTTCCGGTGGCGTTCACGGAGGGTTTCAATCCCCACGCCAGGGTGGTTTTTGCCGCACCGTTGGCGATGTATCAGCGGGGGCTGAACGAGATATTTGATTTTTCGCTGACCGAAGAGCTTCCGTATGATGAGATAAGGGACAGAATGAATGCCGTTACGTCTCCGTTTCTCGCCATACATAAGGCGGCACCGCCCGTCATGAAGCTGTCGGAGTGCCGTTGGGCGTCCTATGAGCTGGCGCTTGAAACGGACGCGCCGGCGACGGAGGTTCAGGCGATATTTGAGGGGAGCGTTGTCGTCACAAAAAAAACGAAACGCTCGTGCGCGCAAACGGATATTTCAAATGAGATAAACAGCGTGACGGTGCAGGACACGGAAGACGGTGTAATCCTTCATTGTGTTCTGGCAGCAGCGCCCGATGATTATCTGAATCCGAATTACATACGGGATTTTGCCGCTTCAAGGTTTCCCGTACAAAGCTGTGTTATAACACGCGCCGGATTTTTTAACTCCCGGCTCGAACCATTTTGCTGAATGTCTTCAGCATGCGCTTTCCGGGTGACCGGATGATATGATACTCATAACATAACCGAAAGGAAAGAAAAATGGCATATCGTCAGACTAAAAGAAAAAACAACAGCGCCATGAGCGTGGTAGCATTGCTCATAATGCTGGCAATCGCCGTAGTCATCATAATCCTGACCGCAGTGCTCATGGGCGGAGACGAGACGAGCATACCGTCTGTCTCTTTGCCGTCACAGTCTCAGGGCGGAGACGAAACCTCGGCAGGTACCGATACGAGCGAACCGTCGACGAGTACGAGCACTCCGGATACGAGCGAGCCGGATACGAGCGAACCGGAATATACCTATACCTATGTCACCGATGTCAGTGACTATATGTGGGCGATAGAGCCGGAGGACCGCGACGGTTTTCTTATCCTTCTCAACCCCGACAATACGCTGCCGGCGTCATATGTGCCTGAAGACCTTGTCGATGTCAGATTTACAAGAGATGACGGGCGTGCGACGCAGATGATGGTGAGAGAGGCAGAGGCGGCGCTGTTTGCGTTTCTTACCGAGGCTGCCGCATGCGGTTACGGCGATGTCAGTGTGACGAGCGCATACCGCAGCTATACCTATCAG
>URSI01000085.1 GCA_900550505.1 uncultured Eubacteriales bacterium | reverse complement strand
TTGAAATCCGGCAAAAAAAGCTATTGACAACCCCGCCGGAATCGTGTATAATACGCCCATCGGAGCGGAATGCGCGGCGTAGCGGGGGTGAGCCACCCCGGTATCCGTGCTTTCCGCAGACGGTGCTATGTGGAACAAAATATCCGTAAAAGCAAAAAGCGAGGCAATGGCGTCTCCCACCCGGGGGCGTGCTGTCTCGCTTTTTCACTTTTGCATTGCTCCCGCCGCCGGCAGGACGTCCGGCACGCACCGAAGAGCTGAGAAACGTGAGGAGGATATGAAAATGAGTTCTGTTTCGGAGTATTTCGGCTGTCTGGTCTTTGACGACCGCGTCATGAAGGCAACCCTGCCGCTGAAGGTGTACCGCTCGCTCAAGAAAACCATCGACGAGGACGAGCGGCTGGACAGCGAGGTGGCAGACGCGGTCGCCGGCGCGATGAAGGATTGGGCAATCGCCCACGGCGCCACCCACTTCACCCACTGGTTCCAGCCGCTGACCGGCATCACCGCCGAGAAGCACGACAGCTTCATCTCCCCCGCCCCGGACGGCGGCGTCATCATGGAGTTCTCCGGCAAGGAGCTTATCAAGGGCGAGCCGGACGCCTCCTCCTTCCCCTCCGGCGGTCTGCGCGCCACCTTTGAGGCGCGGGGCTACACCGCGTGGGATCCGACCTCCTACGCCTTCATCAAGGACAGGACGCTGTGCATCCCGACGGCGTTCTGCTCCTTCGGCGGGGAGGCGCTGGACAAGAAAACGCCGCTTCTGCGCTCCATGCAGGCGCTCAACCGGCAGGCAATGCGTGTCCTGCGCCTGTTCGGCAACACCGATGTGCACTGCGTGCGCACGTCGGTCGGCCCGGAGCAGGAATACTTCCTGGTGGACAAGGAAATGTACGACCGCCGGAAGGATCTCATCTTCTGCGGGCGGACGCTGTTCGGCGCCAAGCCCCCCAAGGGGCAGGAGCTGGATGACCACTATTTCGGCGTCATCAAGCCGCGCGTGGCTGCCTTCATGGCGGAGCTGAACGAGGAGCTGTGGAAGCTCGGCGTGCTTGCCAAGACCGAGCACAACGAGGTCGCGCCCTCCCAGCACGAGCTGGCGCCCATCTACACCACCACCAACATCGCCACCGACCACAACCAGCTGACGATGGAAATAATGCAGAAAGTAGCATTGCGTCACGGGCTCGTCTGCCTGCTTCACGAAAAGCCCTTTGCCGGAGTCAACGGCAGCGGCAAACACAACAACTGGTCACTTGCAACAGACAAGGGCACCAACCTGCTTTCTCCCGGCGAAACGCCGTATGAAAACGCACAGTTTCTTCTTTTCCTCTGCGCGGTCATAAAAGCGGTGGATGACTATCAGGATCTGCTCAGGATCGCTGTTGCCACGGCAGGAAATGACCACCGGCTCGGCGCAAACGAAGCACCGCCCGCCGTCGTTTCGATTTTCCTCGGTGACGAGCTTACCGCGATACTTGACGCGATAGAATCCGACACTCCGTACAGCGCAGCTGAAAAGACCCAGATGAAGCTCGGTGTCGATGTGCTGCCCAAATTCAGCCGGGACACCACGGACCGTAACCGTACATCCCCGTTTGCCTTTACCGGAAACAAGTTTGAATTCCGCATGCTCGGGTCTTCAAACAGCATTGCCTGTGCCAACATAATGCTCAACAGCGCCGTCGCCGAGAGCCTGCGCATATATGCCGACAGACTTGAAGCAGCAAAGGATTTTCAGACAGAATTGCACGCAATGATACGCGAAACAATAAAAGACCACAAGCGTATCATCTTCAACGGCAACGGATACGACGAATCATGGATCACAGAGGCGACGCAGAAGAGAGGTCTGCTCAACTATCGCACGACACCGGATTGCATACCGCATGTGGTGGACGAAAAGAATGTAAAGATGCTCGTCTCTCAGAGTGTGTATTCCGAATCGGAACTTCATTCCCGCTGTGAGATCACACTTGAAAACTACTGCAAAACCGTCACCATAGATGCTAACACGATGGTCGACATGGCGAGAAAAGAGATACTGCCTGCGGTAAACGGTTACACATCACAGCTGGTATCCGCCGCGAACGCAAAAAAACAGCTTGACAGCGGAATAGCCTGCGGATACGAGATCGAGTTTATCAAAAAGCTCTCCATGCTTACCGAGCGCATTGCAACTAAGATCCATGATCTGGAAAGCCGGCTTTTGGAGCTTAAATCTATATCTTCCGTGCAGGAAGCGTCGGTAGCCATTCGCGACACGGTTTTGCCTTCGATGAGCGAACTGCGTGTTGCCTGTGATGAAGCCGAGACTCTTACGGCTGAGAGCTTCTGGCCGTTCCCCACTTATTCCGATCTGCTCTTCGGAGTCAAATGACCGGAACTTAAAAACACACTTCGTGCCTGGGACCGGGTCTTTACCGGTCCGCGGGCACGAAATTGCGGAGGTAGACAAAATATGTGTTCAATCATGGGTTATTGCAGCCCCCGTGCGGACAGAAAAGCCTTTGATGAGGGTTTTGAGCAAACCGTGTCACGCGGACCCGATGATTGCCGCGTGAAAGATACGGGCGAGGGTCTGCTCGGGTTCCGGCGTCTGGCTATAATGGGGCTGACCCCCGAGGGTATGCAGCCCTTTGAACTGAACGGATGCAGTATCGTCTGCAACGGCGAAATATACGGATTCGAAAAGTGGCGCGATCAATTCTCCGGCAACTACACCTTCAAAAGCAGTTCGGACTGCGAGGTGCTGCTGCCGATGTATTTTGAATACGGCACGGATATGTTCAAAATGCTGGACGCAGAATTTGCGTGCATCATTTATGACGGAAGGACAAAAGAATACATCGCCGCGCGCGACCCGATAGGGATACGCCCGCTTTACTACGGCTATGACGACGAAGGTTCGATCATATTTGCGAGCGAACCGAAAAATCTCGTCGGACTGGCAAAGAAGATCTTGCCGTTTCCGCCCGGATGCTTTTACAGAAACGGGGAATTTATCCGCTACCGTGACATAGCGCATGTCGAAAGTTTCAACGGAGACGATATCGATACTGTCTGCCGCCGTATAAGGGACAAATTGACGGCGGGTGTCAAGAAAAGGCTCGTGTCGGATTCCTATGTGGGATTTCTGCTTTCGGGCGGACTTGACTCTTCGCTCGTCTGCGCGATAGCCGCAAAAGCCGCAAAGGAAAGCGGTTCGGCTCCCATCAGGACCTTTGCGATAGGTATGAGCGAAGATGCCATAGATCTGAAATACGCAAGGATCGCGGCTGATTACATTAAAAGCGACCACCACGAGGTGATAATAACCCGGGATGACGTCATTGACTCGCTCGAAACCGTCATCAAGCTGCTCGGCACCTTTGACATAACGACGATCAGGGCTTCGATAGGTATGTACCTGGTATGCCGTGCCATACATGAGCAGACCGATATAAGAGTAATACTGACCGGCGAAATATCCGATGAGCTTTTCGGATACAAATACACTGACTTCGCGCCGGATGCCAAAGCTTTCCAACAGGAGGCGCAAAAACGTCTGCGCGAGCTTCACATGTACGACGTGCTGCGTGCGGACCGGTGCATATCGGTCAACTCGCTCGAGGCACGTGTCCCGTTCGGTGATCTCGATTTCGTACAATATGTGATGTCAATAGATCCGGAAATGAAAATGAACAGATACGGAAAGGGAAAGTACCTGCTCAGAAAGGCATTTGACGGTGATCTGCTGCCGCCCGAAATACTCTGGCGGGAGAAGGCAGCTTTTTCAGATGCTGTCGGTCATTCAATGGCCGACCATCTGAAAGCATATGCGGATAGTATGTATACGGATGAGGAATTTGAGCAAAAACGACAGGCATACGTCCATGCGATGCCATTTACAAAGGAATCGCTGCTCTACCGTGAGATTTTTGAAAAATACTATCCCGGACAGTCGGAAATGATAACGGATTTTTGGATGCCGAACAAAGAATGGGAAGGCTGCAATGTGAACGATCCTTCGGCACGCGTGCTTTCAAACTACGGTAACAGCGGGTGCTGAGTTTAAAGCACTTTCGGATTCTGCGCGCAAAGCAGTTTCAATGCTAACAAACGTTCAGGAGGAGAGAAAATGACGAAGTACATTTTTGTTACCGGCGGCGTCGTCTCCGGGCTCGGCAAAGGCATAACGGCTGCCTCACTGGGAAGACTGCTGAAAGCACGCGGGCTCCGTGTTGCGGCGCAAAAGCTTGATCCATACATAAATGTTGATCCGGGAACCATGAGTCCTTACCAGCACGGCGAGGTGTTCGTGACGCAGGACGGTGCCGAGACAGACCTCGATCTCGGACACTACGAGCGATTTATAGACGAAGATCTCAACCGTTTCTCAAATCTGACGACCGGCAAAGTCTATTGGAACGTGTTGAACAAGGAACGGCGCGGGGAATATCTCGGTTCCACTGTCCAGGTCATACCCCATATCACGGATGAAATAAAAGACTTTGTATACAGTGTGGGCAAAAAAACATCCGCCGACGTGGTTATAACCGAGATAGGCGGCACCATAGGCGATATCGAATCACAGCCGTTTATTGAAGCCGTGAGACAGATATCTCTGGAAGTAGGACGGGAAAACAGCTTATTTATCCACGTCACGCTGGTACCGTATCTGCGTGCTTCTTCCGAGCACAAAACAAAGCCGACGCAGCACTCGGTACGTGAGTTGCAGGGCATGGGCATAAATCCCGACATTGTCGTGCTCAGGTGTGACGAGAAACCGGAAGAGTCGGTGTTCAGGAAAATATCGCTGTTCTGCAACGTCAAACGCGACTGCGTTATAGAAAATCTCACGCTGCCGAATCTGTATGAAGCACCGATCATGCTGGAAAAATCAGGATTTTCCGATGTTGTGTGCCGCGGACTTCATCTTGTGACACCGCCGCCGCATCTTGACGAATGGTACGAGCTGACGGACAAAATAAGAAACCGTACCGAAAAGACCGTAATAGGACTTGTAGGAAAATACGTCGGGCTACATGACGCATATCTTTCCGTCGTCGAGGCACTAAGGCACGCCGGCTATGAGCTGGGAACCCATGTGGATATTGAATGGATAGATTCTGAAGAGCTCACGCCCGACAATGTCAAAGAACGCCTCGGGAATCTTGACGGGGTACTGGTCCCCGGCGGTTTCGGCAGCCGCGGAGTCGAAGGCATGATACTCGCTGCAAAAACGGCACGGGAGGACAGTATCCCTTATTTCGGGATCTGCCTGGGAATGCAGATAATGGTCATCGAATTCGCACGAAATGCTGCAGGCATAGCTGACGCCGATTCGGGCGAATTCAACGAACAGTGCCGCAACAAGGTAATAGACTTCATGCCCGGGCAAAGCAATAGCATTGACAAGGGCGGCACTCTCAGGCTCGGCGCTTATGACTGCATGATCTCCGAAGGTACCGTTATGCAGCGCTGTTACGGCTGCAACATGATCAGTGAGCGTCACCGTCACCGTTACGAATTCAACAACGACTATCGTGAGACACTGCGCGAAAACGGTATGACACTGTGCGGATCGTCGCCTGACGGCTCGCTGGTCGAAGCAGTCGAGCTTTCGGACCGAGACTTTCATGTCGGGGTACAATTCCACCCGGAATTCAAAAGCCGTCCCAACCGTCCGCATCCGCTCTTTCTCGGATTTGTCGGCGCAGCGCTGAAGAAAAAACGGGCATCAGACGTCGGCATGGGGGAATGACA
>URSI01000084.1 GCA_900550505.1 uncultured Eubacteriales bacterium | reverse complement strand
TCTATGCAGAAGGAGCTTAAACAATTCATAGAGCGTATCTCGAAACTTCGTCCCACAAAAATTGCGGTTGAGATCCCTATTCGTCACGAAGAAAAGCTCAACCGTTCTTACAAATCGCTCCCCGATGAAGCATTTACAAAACTCATTCCTTGGGAGATTATGGACGTTTACGGGCATACAGAGCAGTTCTTCTCTGACAACGAAGTGGTGCAAATAGCCTTCCGATTAGCAAAGCTCCTGAACCATCAACAGGTCTATGCCGTGGACGAAGATATTGAAATGTCAGATCAACTGGCCTCGGCAATCGAGGATCAAATTCCTGTCGAAGAATGTTGGCAGAAATTATGTTCCATTGAATCACAAGCAACCAACCTGGAAGAAAGACTTCGCGCTCTCAACAGCGAAAAATGGAGCTATACAAATCATACTATGTATATGGCTATGAATAACGCTAACCTCGGCAACTACGAAGGAACTCGGCTTCTGCTTCAATGGTACGAACGGAATTTGATGATATATTCCAACCTGCAAAATTTGGCAGAAGATGGTGACCGTATCCTTCTACTAATCGGAAGTGGTCATTTGAAGCTCCTGCGCGAACTTGTGTTGGCAGATCCTCATATGAATTATTTGGATTGGACAGAGCTTATCTAATAACTTGGAGAAACAGAAAATGAATAACATAATGAAAGTGGTTCAATTAGGTATATGCACGGGGTGCCGCGCTTGTAGATGTGAACATATTATGTTTGAGAAGAACAAACACAGATTTCCTTCTCCGCTCGTAGATGAAGGCTGTACTAACTGCGGAGAATGCTTGAAACAGTGTATATATTTTGATGAAGCTGACAATTGAATTTTTAAATACCTAAGTTATTTAATACAAACGATCAAACACCGCCGAGGATTAAACTTCCTCGGTGGTGTTGCTTTTTGCTACCAAGTGTTTTTTGATATGTTTTTGTCGTCCCTCTTGAAACAGGGGAAAAACTGTGGTATAATAACAACAAAACCGACGAGATCCGAAGTATGGTCATACTAGCCGGGGAGCCAGCGGTGCCCTGTACCCGCAATCCGCTGCAGCGGGGGCGAACGCCCCGCGAGGGCGGCCGTAATGCGGCAGCCGGCATGCAGCTCCGTTGAAGAGCGGGTCCCGCGCAATCAGACGCCGTGAACCATGTCAGGTGGGGAACCAAGCAGCATTAAGCGGAGGTTCTGATGTGTTGCGGGCTTGCCTGCTCCGAGGCAGCAAGTGCCAAAGCGCGCATGAAGGCTTGTTCGAACGGGGATGTGTGGCCATACTTCGGATCTCGTCATATCCGGAGCTGTTTTGTATGTATCAGGCGCTGTACCGAAAATACCGTTCGCAGACGTTTGACGATCTCTGCGGGCAGGAGCATATCTCCGAAATACTCCGCAGGCAATGCGAGTCGGGGAACACTTCGCACGCCTATCTTTTCTGCGGCACACGCGGGACGGGCAAAACGAGTTCCGCCAAAATACTTGCAAAGGCGGTCAACTGTCTTTCGTTGCGCGGCGGCAATCCGTGCAACGAATGCGAAGCCTGCCGTGCGATAAATTCCGAGATATCCACCGATGTGCTTGAGATCGACGCGGCGAGCAATAACGGAGTCAACAACATACGTGACCTTCGTGACGAGGTGCTCTATCCGCCGTCCGTGCTCAAAAAGCGTGTATATATAATTGACGAGGTGCATATGCTCACCGACGCGGCATTCAATGCGCTGCTGAAAACGCTGGAGGAGCCGCCGGAATATGTTGTGTTCATACTTTGCACTACTGAGCTCCATAAGATCCCGCCCACGATACTCTCCCGGTGCCAACGGTATGATTTCCGCCGCATTGCGCAGGATGTTATCGTCGGCAGACTGAAGTATATTGCCGGGAACGAAGGGATAGAGCTTACGTCGGGCGCCGCCGAGCGGCTCGCCAAGCTGGCGGACGGCGGCATGAGGGATGCCATAAGTCTGCTGGACAGTTGTGCCGCGGGCGGGCTGCCGGTGGATGAAGCGCTTGTCGAAAGACAGCTCGGGTTGAGCAGCTGCGAAGTGCTTCTGCGGATGTTCGAGAGCATTTCACGTTCGGACGCCGCCGCCGCGTTGAACGTGCTTGACGGGGTTTACCGCTCGAGCGTCAGCCTTTCCGTTTTTCTTGAGGATATGCTGATAATGACGCGGGATCTGCTCGTTGCCGGTTCGGTTTCCGGGGCTGAGCCTTCATTCGTTATGAGTGATGCCGAATCCGGAAGGTTCAGGGCACTTTGCGGCTCGTTGCGAACAGAAAGCCTGCTGCATGCCGCTGAGGTGCTTGAGGACATATATGTAAAGTCGGGAAAGTACAGCGAAAATATGAAGCTGATTTTTGAGATAGCGCTGCTTGAGCTGTGTTCCCCCGCACTCGGTACGTCCGTTGCCGCGTTGTCCGACCGTGTCGGTCGTTTGGAGCGCGGGATCGGGACGGGAACACAAACGGCGGCGAGACACGCAGACCCGGTCGAACCGATCCGTGAAGAAGATTTTGCGCAGGAACTCGAGGTGCCGAAAGCTCCTGAGGGCGACGCTGACCTTGACGGCGGCGATACGACGATGGATTTCAGCTCGTCGGACGATGTGAAGGAGAGGATCGGACGTGCTCTCGGTCCGAAACCTGCTTTGCAGTCGGTGTTTGCTACGTGTGAAGTCAGGGTCGTGAGCGGAAGAGTGACGCTGGGCTGTGCCGGATTTCAGCAAAAGCTCATTTCATCGCCGGAGAACATGACATTTTTGGAGAACGCGGTGCGCGAAGTGCTCGGAAAAAGCGCCCGCGTGGAGTTTACAAAGCCGCAGCCGGCACGCGCTGCGATAGACGAGATAAATACCGATTGACGGAGGACGTATCGAAATGAAAGCAAGACTGCCACAGGGAATGGGCAAGGGGCCCGGCAATATGAACTCGATGATAAGACAGGCGCAGAAGATGCAGGAGGATCTTGCGGCGTTGCAGGAGGAGCTGGACGCGCGTGAGTATACGGTCTCGGCAGGCGGCGGCGCCGTGACGGTCGTTATAGACGGCACCAAGTGTGTC
Source organism: uncultured Eubacteriales bacterium (assembly GCA_900550505.1). Classification (GTDB taxonomy): domain Bacteria; phylum Bacillota; class Clostridia; order Oscillospirales; family CAG-382; genus UMGS1307. The sequence continues at coordinate 2,681 of URSI01000084.1, read as the reverse complement.
AAGAGCATCACCGTTTCACCTGACGTGATCGACCCCGACGATCCGGAAACGCTCCAGGATATACTTTGTGCGGCCGTCAATGAAGCGATAAAGACGGTGGAGGATACGAATCAAAAGGAAATGTCAAGGATAACCGGTTCGGTGTCCATGCCGGGCATATTCTGATGAGCACGCTCGCGCCGCTCGAACGGCTGATCGATAAATTCCAGTCGCTTCCGGCGATAGGACGGAAGAGCGCGACAAGACTCGCCTACCATATATTGTCCATGACCCGCGACGAGGCGGAGGATTTTGCAGCCGCAATAGTTGAGGCAAAGGAGCGTATCGCCCTGTGCCCGGTGTGTCAGGATCTGAGTGACGGCACGCTGTGCCCCGTTTGTTCCGATCCTTCACGGAGCAATGTTATCTGCGTGGTCGAGGATCCGCGTACGCTTTCAGCAATAGAAGCCACCAGAGAATATAAGGGACGCTACCACGTGCTTCACGGGGTGATATCTCCCGTTGACGGCGTGGGACCGGAGCAGCTCAAGATAAAGGAGCTCCTTCAAAGGGCCGTGAATGCGGACGAGGTGATAATAGCGACGAACCCGAGCGTGGAGGGCGAAGCTACGGCGCTTTATCTTGCAAAGCTCCTTAAGCCCATGGGCGTAAAGACCACGAGGCTTGCTTACGGTGTTTCCGTGGGGACGACGCTTGAATACACCGATACCGCCACGCTCATGCGTGCGATAGAGGGCAGACGCGAGCTCTGATACGGCGTATCGTGTCCTTCGTATACGGCGGAATCCGTGCGTGTTTTCTCCCAGAGAGATACTGCCTGCGTGAAACAACAGCGGATTTTGGATAAATTTTACTGAAAATCGTTTGAAAAATGGGGGAAATCTATTGACTTATCTCAAATGGGGGTATATAATTCACTTACAGTTAACCTGTACAGGAGGGAAATTTTGAAATGAAAAAAGCAATCGCAGTATTTGCGGCGCTCGTCATGGTTTTCGCATGCGTGTTGCCGGCTGCCGCTGCTCCCGAGGAAACGGCTTTCGTGACGGTTCCCGTATACAGCGGTGCTACCTATGCGAACGGCTATCATACCGTGTTGCCCCGCACCACGGATGGTACCAATACCTACATCACCATAGCCGACATCACCGGTTATCTCATAGCCAATGATACGACTGTCGGCGATACCGAGGGCGGTAAGGACTATAACTACTTCTACACCGTAACGGTGGAGGAAGCTTCCGCCGGTGTCTACAAGGTCACAGCGGTCGACTTTGACGGCCTCGGACGCGATCCGGCTCAGCAGAATGCCTCTTTCACCGGCGCGGGCCGCAGAGGTTACTACGAAGTACCGGAGAACGGTTTTATTTTCGGCTTCAACGCTAATGATGCTGCCAATGTGGATACGGTGAAGACCATCGTTGTGGGTGACTATGTAGTGCTCACGGGTGTTGACCTTGACGAGCTCGCCATTGCCGAGCCGCGTGTTTCGGGCAACGACAATCCTGCGGAAGATATCCTTCAGGGTGCTACCATCACGTTCTATCATGACGACGGCACGGGCGATGTGTCCGAGCCCAGCGAGAGTGTTACTGATGAGAGCACTACCGACGAGAGCACCGGAACTCCCGAGACCGGCGACAGCGTGCTTGTTTACGCCATGATCGCGCTTATCGCGTGCGCTGGCGCAGTCGTAGCAGTTAAGGTCCGCAAGTAATCCGGAACTGTTTTCGGACATAGCAAAAAGGCTTCCGCTTTTGCGGGAGCCTTTGATTTTTTGTTTATCTATTTTTCCGCAGTCTTTTTCTTACGTGTCGCTACAACTATGACGATCACTGCGCAGGCGATGACCAGCACTGCGACCGCCGTATATCCGCTTGAAGCCTCCACCGTCACGGCCAACACGGCAGTCTTCCCCTTGTAGCTTATAGTCACCTCCGTAACATCTTCGCTCAGGACTTCGGGCGACCATGTGTAATCGCTAATCTCTTTTGTTTCGCCGTTGCTGTAGTATGCCGTCACTACCATATCCCGCGGGTCAAACTTTTCATCTGCGGCGTAGGTGCAGTCGGAAGGCGCAGCGGTGATCTTTATTTCGCTGAGATCATTTGTGTAAGTATCGGTAAATTCGCAGGTATCCACCTGTTCTCCTGATGCATCTTTCAGGTTCAGCGTCACCGTACCGTCTTCGGCGTATTCGGTATATATTGCATACTCAACGTCTGAACAGGTCCATCCCGGGGCTTCGTTCTCTATCAGACGAATACGTGAATTGTTAAAGGCATGCAACATCACCTCTGTTTTTATTTTTGCCATCTTTTCTGCTACAAAATTGGGTTCTTTGCCCTCATCACGGTATTGCCCGAGCAATTGCCGAAGTTCCGCGTCAAGTTTATCATGCTCATCCTTACAGGCATTCAGCAGTTGCCGGAAATCAGCATTCTTCACGTGATCCACGACATCGTCTATGGATTTGATCCCCATTTTTATCCCGGCATCACATTCCCTCAAAAGTTTTACGGTATCAGGTTGTATCATAATATAATGAGCCTCCTTTCTTTATTTTTTGCGTTCAAATGAATATGAACACAATTATGCTAATGATATTTGCATCACTTCATTTGACTTAAGGCAACACCGCACGAAGACGAAGCAGTAGAAAAGTTTACAAAAAAGTGGTA
>URSI01000083.1 GCA_900550505.1 uncultured Eubacteriales bacterium | reverse complement strand
GAAAAGTCAAAATTTTGAAAAATATATTGACAATCAGCGCTGTTTGTGATAAATTGAACAAGGATATCGGTGCCGGGCGTTGTGCCGGCAGTTGGGTCCGTAATTCAACGTTAAGGAGATATAAGTCGAAATGCCACTCGTAACTTCAAAAGAAATGTTTGAGAAGGCCTATAAGGGCGGTTATGCCATAGGTGCTTTCAATGTGAATAACATGGAGATAGTTCAGGGCATCACCGAGGCTGCCAAGGAGGAGAACGCTCCCCTTATCCTGCAGGTCTCTTCCGGTGCTCGCAACTATGCAAAGCATGTGTACCTCATGAAGCTCATCGAGGCTGCGATAGAGGATACCGGACTTCCGATCTGCGTACATCTTGATCACGGCGATACGTTTGAACTTTGCAAATCGTGTATAGACGGCGGTTTCACGTCAGTCATGATAGACGGTTCGCATCACAGCTTTGAGGATAATATCAAGCTGACAAAGCAGGTCGTGGACTATGCCCATGCGCACGGTGTCGTCGTTGAGGGTGAGCTCGGCAGACTTGCCGGCATTGAAGATGCCGTCAACGTTTCCGATGCGGACGCTTCTTATACTGATCCTGCACAGGTCGTGGAGTTTGTAGGCAGAACCGGTGTTGATTCGCTTGCCATTGCTATCGGTACTTCGCACGGCGCATATAAGTTCAAGCCCGGTCAGAAGCCTCAGCTTCGTTTTGATATCCTTGAGAAGGTTTCGGCTCAGTTGCCCGGATTCCCGATAGTTTTGCACGGCGCTTCCTCGGTCATTCCGGAGTATGTTGAGATGATCAATTCCAATGGCGGAAAGATGCCGGACGCTATCGGTATCCCGGAGCCCATGCTGCGTCAGGCGGCATCCATGGCTGTCTGCAAGATCAATATTGACTCTGACCTGCGTCTTGCCATGACCGGTTCCATCAGAAAGTACTTCGCGGATCATCCGGATCACTTTGATCCCCGCCAGTACCTTAAGGTCGCTCGTGCAAATATCAAGGAACTCGTAAGGCACAAGCTGGTCGACGTGCTCGGCTGCAACGGCAAAGCGTGATGTACCGGCGATTTTTCCGTGTTACAACAAGTATAGTGTGATTTTGACAAAGCCGCATACCGGGTATCCGTTTGCGGCTTTGTTTGATATCGGAGGCTGCGGTCATGATACCGGAGCTTTCCGCAGGCCGATTTTGAATAGGACATATGAGGATAAGTGAGGAAAAGATAAAGTCATCGGACGAACGCACGATGCTGTCATGCCGTCTATGGGAGCCGGAGGATATGAAGCCGAAGGCAGCGCTTCAGATCATACACGGAATGAGCGAGCACATATCGCGTTATGATGAGTTCGCGGGCTTTTTGTGCGACAGGGGCTTTGCGGTGTTCGGCGACGATCATTTGGGGCACGGAGATACCGTCAGAAACTGTGGGGGGATCCCCGGATATTTCTCGGAAAAAGACGGCGACTCCCTGCTTGTGGAAGATGCACACCGGGTGAACTTGTATTTGAGGGATAGATTTCCGTGTGTGCCTTGTGCAATTCTCGGGCACAGCATGGGCTCGTTCATACTGAGAGCATACCTTGCGCATTATCGCGACGCCGACGCTGCGGTCATAATGGGTACAAGCGGCGCGTGCCTTCCGTACGGAGCGGCGGTTGCTTTGGCATCTTGCATAGTTGCCATGAAGGGAAGCGGATATCGTTCGCCGCTTTTGAAAAAACTGTCGGTCGGCAGTTACAACCGGGCGTTTGAGACACCTGGGTGCTCCGGCTGGGAATGGCTTACGCGTGATGATGAAGTGGTGCGGGCGTATGTTGAAGACGAGATGTGCGGATTTGACTTTACCGCAGCCGGATACCGCGATCTGTTTCGCTTGCTTGGGACGGTGCAGAGGCGGGCGTGGTCGAAGTGTGTGCCGCATGACATACCCATATTGCTTGTCAGCGGAGCGCTTGACCCCGTCGGTGAAAACGGCAGAGGAGTCGAGCGCGTGGCGTCGAGGCTCAGATGTGCCGGATGTAAGGATGTCTCGGTGACTCTTTATGAGGGGTGCCGTCACGAAATACTCAACGAGACATGTCGCGGCGAGGTTTTTGAGGATATCTTTGTTTTTTTGAAGGAAGCAGTTAAAATATGAAAAAAGCCTGTGTAACGGTGCTGATCCTTGTTATAATGTTTTTGATCCCGTCCGTTTGCGTATATGCGGAAGAGATCGGCCGCCTCGAGTATGACGGTATGATCATAGAAGCCGATTACCCGAGTTCTCTTGATTGCTACATCGTGGCACATCACGGCGTGATCGAGGAGGATGAGTGGAGTACGAAGATATATTCGTATACCATGATCGAGGGAGTTCCGCTGAGCGAACAGAAAGTGACGCTCGTCTCGATGTCACTTGAAGGCGACGACATCGTATGTACGGACAACCGCGGGGTAGTATATATTCTCAGCGCAGCTACTGGTGAGATCAAGTCGAAGGATGACAGCGCTTACAGTTTGCCGGATTTTGACGTCAGTTATTCTTCTGACGAAAAACCGAACGAGTATACGCCGATAATCGTTGTCGTGGTGGTTTGTCTGTGTGCCGGGGTGCTGATATATTATGTATCGCACCGCACGGTAAAGGAGTGATATGATGCTGATAAGACAGCTCAGGGAAAACGAAGCACATAAGTCCGCGGCTTTGATGGCGGCGGCGTTCGGTTTCAATACCAATATTGACGAAAAACGTGAAGAAAAACTTGACGAGGAGTTCTGGGGAGCGTTTGACGACGACGCTGAGACGCTGATGGCTCAAATCGCCGCCAAGGATTACAGAAGCTATCTCGGTGGAAAAGCGCTCGGTACTTTGGGGATAGCGGGTGTTTCCACGCTTCCGGAGTACAGAAGAAACGGCTGCATACGCGCTGTGTTCGCCAGACTGTTTCAGATGGCGCCTGAGCGGGGCTGGGCGCTTTCGATGCTTTATCCGTTTTCATATGAGTATTACCGCAAGTTCGGATACGAGCGTATCTGTGACAAAGTAAGTTTGGCGCTGCCTATCCGTCAGCTTTCCGCGATAAAACGTGACGGTTCCGGGATACTGTGTGTGGAAAAGGCTCAGGGAGAGCTGCTCCGTGGGATCTATGACAGAACGGCGCGCCGTTTCAACGGCATGCTGGTCAGAACCGATAATTCGACATGGTCGTTCAGTCCCTACGGAAGCGGTGCTTATACATACCTGTTTATGCAAAACGATGTTCCGTGTGCCTGCGCCACATACAGAGTTAGCGGGAACACTCTCGTGATTTCATCAATATACTGCGATGTTTTTGAAGATATGGAGAGGATCGTGGGGTTTGCGAGAAATTATGATGGGCAGGTGCAAAACGTCCGGTTCGAAGGACTTACGGAGTTGGCGCCGGCATTGACCATGATGCTCGGGGAGGAACGCGGCTTTTCGTTTGATGTCTGCGGCGGTCCGATGGCGCGCGTCCTTGACGTCCCCGCCGCACTTGAAGCTTGTGCAGATCCCGACGCGTCGGTCACATTACTTGTGCGTGACGACCAAATAGCGGAGAATAACGGAACTTTCACGCTTGCGGGCGGTCACTGTGAGCGCGCGGACGGCAGGACTCCCGAGCTTGAGTGCGACATAAGAGCGCTGACGCTTTTGGCTTACGGAGCATATGACCGTACGCCTGAAGAGTGGAGATATTATGGTGTGAACGTATATTCGGCGGACGCGCTGGCAGCTTTTCCGCGCCGCAGGATACGCCTGGACGACGCTTTCTGAACGATCACCGGTAATACCGCCGCGGGGCGGCGTGACAATAAGGAGGATATGGTTATGACGCGAAGGGTATGTTTTTCGTTATTGGCGATTTTGCTGCTTATCACTGCCGCCGGTTTTTCCTCTTGTACCGAGGACGACGGTGTGTCGAACACGGTGTCGGATGTCGTGTCGCAGGATGTTTCCGAGGGTGGGCGCGGTTCCGTTCCGGACGGTCTGCCTGATGTTGATTTCGGAGGCCGGACGTATACGGTAATGTGCCGCTCAGAGCGGGAATATGAATTCTCGGCCGACGAGCAGAACAACGAATATATCAACGACACTATTTACGAACGTAACAAGACGGTCGAGGAACGCTTCGGCGTTACGATAGAAACGCAGACGACGTTCGGCGAATGGGGACAGCACGAGGAATTCATGAATGTGGTGCGTAACCAGATAAGGGGCAATACTGCGGAGTTTGATATCATTGCCGGATACGCTGCAATAATACCGACGGTAGTGGGAGATGACCTGTTTTATAGCTGGTATGACATCGAATATGTCGACGAATCCCGCGAATGGTGGTCCGAGGACCTTGTAAATGAGCTGACGATCAACGGCAAGATGTATCTGCTTGCCGGTGACATTGCACTCACCCTCTGGCAATCGATGCAGGGTATATTCTATAACATCAACATCGCCAAGGACGGCGACGTGGGAAATCTTTATCAGCTGGTATATGACGGTGACTGGACATTTGACGAGATGACCCGTATAGCCAAAAAGGTGACGCGCAATGAAGGCGATGCAGCGTGGACCGAAGACGATTATTACGGATATGTCACGGCACGTACCACTCAGATAGACGTTTATCTCGATGCTTTCGGCATACCGGTAACGACTAAAAACAATGACGGATACCCGGAATTTACCGTAAATCAGGAAAAGACGTATACGGCGCTCAATATGCTGTATGACTTTATATGTGTGCCGGGCAACGGGGCATTTTACGGCGATATGATATCTCCGGATGATTCGCTTGAGCTTTTCTCACGTGGACACGCACTTTTCTGCCCGTCTGCGCTTTCCGGGGGAGAGATGCTGAGAAACTACGATGTGGAATACGGAATATTGCCGAATCCGAAATACGAAGAGGATCAGGATGGTTACTATACGACCTGTCAGGACTATTTTTCGATAATGGCCGTACCCGTGACTTGCAACGATACGGAATTCGTCGGAATGATAACCGAAGCGCTTGCGGCAGAGAGTTACCGCAGTGTCGTTGAGGATTACTATGAGGTCATACTCAAGTCGCGTTATACCTATGACGACGATTCCGCCAAGATGATAGATATAATACGTCAGGGCTTGCGCTTTAACTTCGGCTATCTGTATTCATATGCGATGGACTGGCCGGCACATCAGCTGAACATATGCATAAATGCAAATTCGACCGATTTCGCCTCTACATGGGCTCAGAAAGAGGAACAGTTCAATATCAATCTTCAGGAACAGCTTGAAGCATACCGTTAAAGGAGTTTACGTGTTCGGGAACGGCAGCCGTCTTGCGCTGCCGTTCTTTATACTGTCATTAGAACGTTTGTTCGGACAAATTCCGGACGATTTTCAGTATATTGTGTGGTATAATGCTATCGTGCCGAAATAAGATGAAGGGTGCGATGACGATAAAGCGTTCAAAAAAACCGACACGAAAGCAGCTTGAAACGCTGCTTTCCAAATACTTTGACGAGCATCTTTGCGAAAGCGGTGACATCGCCGACGTTGAGTCACTTTGCATATATCTCGGTGTTTCGCGCTCGGAACTGCGACTGCTTGAGCAAGACGTACGATACGGTGATCTCATAGAAAGAGCAAAGACACGCATTGCGGGAATGAAAAAACAGCTTGCCTTCACCGGGCGGATACCTGCTGCGGTGTTCAGTTTTGATTTCCGCAACAATCACGATTACACCGATAAGGGCGAACAGGCTGCACCGTCCTCCGGCATTGTCCTT
>URSI01000082.1 GCA_900550505.1 uncultured Eubacteriales bacterium | reverse complement strand
TCCATAGACAAAACTCTTTCGCTTTTTCCGGTCTCACATCATTGACAAACGAACAGACGACAAAAACATATCAAAAAACAGGTGAGCATGAGATGAAATTGTGACCGCCTTGTTGACACGGCGAGATAATGAGTGTATAATATGGTGCAATCGGGGAGAAGGTGGCTGTGCTGTGGAAGATGTGACAAAAGTCTTTTTTAATTGCATCCGCGAAGAAAAATGGCTCAATGAAATGGCGCAGAGCGGCATGCTGCTTTGCGACCGCACGTTTTGCACCTATCGTTTCACTCAGGCTGAACCAAACGCTCAAAACGTCATCACGGTGGTGAAATTTCCCGACGCCGTGAACAACGGCGACAGTGACGGGAGCATAGCCGAGCTGGAAAAGCAGGGGTATACCTATATCTGCGGCTACAAATGCTGGGCATATTTCCGCGGTGAAACCCCCGCGCCCGTACCGCGCCGAAGCTGCTTTATCCACTATCTCGACATCTCGTTGCTGCTCCTGGCGATCTATTGCGTCGCAGCAGGCGTATTGGCATATAACATCGATTTCACTCTCTGGCAGCTGACAAGAGGCGAGCAGCCCGTCACGACGGCTGCGATCTGGATATTTGCGTTTATTCTTCTCGTACTGCTCATCCCGCTGGTGCAGTATATATATATGACGGTAATGTTTTTTGCCTATCGTAAAAAGGGCAGCTGATGCTTTGCGTATATGCTGATACCGCCGCCACCACGCCAATCTCCCCGGCAGCGCTGAAAGCGATGAACGAGGTATACGAAAATTTCTGGGAGAATCCTTCGGGGCTGTATTCGAGCGCACGGCGGGCTGCGGGCATTCTGGAATCCTCCCGTTCGGAGTTGGCGGGACTGCTCGGATGTCATGCGGACGAGCTGTTTTTCACGTCGGGCGGGACGGAATCGGACTGTCTTGCGGTCGCCGGCGCGGTTTCAGCCACCCGCAGGCGGCGCGGCGGCGGTATGAAGGCCGTCGTGTCAGCCATTGAACACCGTGCCGTGCTTGCGCCCTTTGAGCGTCTTGCCGAAGAGGGCGTGGAGGTTGTCGTGATACCTCCCGACAAAGACGGGATCATAAACGAGGATGTTCTGGCGTCGGCTGTCGACGACCGCACGGTACTAACGGCGGTGATGACGGCGAACAACGAAGTCGGCACGATACAACCGATCGGACACCTTGCCGAGACGGCGCATAAGCACGGGTCTTTGTTCTTTACGGATGCCGTACAGGCGGCGGGACGGATGCCGCTCGACTTTCACGCTCTGGGCGTTGACCTTGCCGCGGTGTCGGCACACAAATTTAACGGGCCGCGCGGCATAGGCGCACTTTATGTATCGCGGGGGACCGACATCGAGCCGCTCATCCGCGGAGGCGGGCAGGAGCGTGGGCTCAGATCAGGAACGCAGAACGTCGCTGCGGCACGGGGGATGGCCTGTGCTCTTTCAGAGGCTGTCGCCGCACTTGAAGAATCGCATCTGCTCCGTGAAAAGCGCGACATATTGATACAACGGCTGCTGAACATCCCCGGCGCGCGCCTGAACGGATGCCCCGTCAGGAGACTTGATTGCAACGTAAATGTTTCTTTTGAAGGAATAGATTCGGAAAGTCTGATATTACAGCTTGACCTTTGCGGTATATATGCCTCAGCAGGCGCGGCGTGCAGCTCCGGCAGCAGGAAGAGTTCACATGTGCTGACCGCCATGGGGCTTGACGCGGGCGGCGCGCTCAGGCTGACGCTGCCGCGGACCATAACCCGAGAGGAGCTTGACTACATTGCGGAAAATGTTGAACGTATCGTCGCAACGATGCGGGAACTGCCCCGCTGAGAGAATATGAACAGGGTAGCGGTGGGATTTTCCGGAGGCATCGACAGCGTGACCGCAGTCGGAATGCTGTGTTCACAGGGTTTTGACGTCACGGCAGTATACATAGATATGACGGGCGATACCGAAGCTGCGGGACGCGCACGGCTCGCCGCCGTGAGGCTCGGAGTGCGGTTTGACACAGTAAATGCGCAGCAAACATTTGAAAAAAACGTGATATCCCGTTTTGTAGACGGCTATGCCTCAGGCAGGACTCCCAACCCGTGCGTTGACTGTAACCGTCTGGTGAAAATAGAGCTGCTTTACGATTACGCACGGGCAAACGGAATCGACCGCATTGCAACGGGTCATTATGCCGCAGCGGTGCGTGCATCGAACGGGAGATTTACCGTGCGCAGAGCGCTGGATACCGCGAAGGATCAGAGCTATATGCTTTGGCGACTGACTCAGGAACAGCTTTCGGTACTGTTGACCCCGTTGTCGAACACGGAAAAATCGGCGCTTGACCTCCCTGAGGGTTATCGTGAAAGTCAGGACGTATGCTTCATCCCGGACGGGAACACCGCTGCGTTCGTCACGGCGCGTCGCGCAGATGCGGGCAGGCCGGGGCCCATAGTTGACGAGAGCGGACACAGATTGGGCACACACCGCGGGATCTGCACCTGTACGGTGGGACAGCGCCGCGGGCTCGGAGTCGCCGCGGGCGGCAGGATATACGTGACGGACATAGACGCCAGGTCAAACACCGTGACCGTGGGTCCGGACGCGAAAACGAAAAGATTTGAAGTGTCCGAAGTCAACCTCATGGCGTGCACGGAGCCCGATGGCGACTTTGAGGTCTGCACGCGGTACCGCGCCGTGCCCGTACGTTGCCGGGTAAACCGGATGTCGTCATCGACACTGGAAGTTATAACAGAAATACCCTGCATAGCTGCGCCCGGACAGTCGGCCGTGTTTTACCGCGGCAATGAGCTGTGTATGGGAGGCTTCATACAGCCCGGACAAAAAAGCAATAACACCGACGAAAGGAATTGCGGATGAAGCTTGAATATTCCGTTGAGATAACAAAGGTAGCAGAAGAAATGATGTTAGAGCCGGTAAATTTGCCGGACGACATAGCCACAAGAGTCATAATACGCAACGACGTCAGCCGTCCCGGGCTGCCCCTTGCCGGATTTTTCGACCATTTCGAAAGCGGCAGGATCCAGATAATCGGAAACATGGAGCACAAGTACATCGAGTTGCTCACGCATGAACAGCGTATGGAGGCGCTCGAGCGCTTTCTGAGCTGCGGGGTGGTGTGTATAGTCGTGACAAGAGGGCTGGACATATTTCCGGAGCTTTCACAATTGTGTGAAAAATACGGCACACCATTGTACCTTTCTCACGATACTACCTCCAACTTCATGGCCGCGCTGATAGCTTACCTTAACGTGCAGCTCGCCGAGCGCATAACAAAGCACGGAGTGCTGATCGAAGTATACGGCGAAGGCATACTGATGCTCGGCGACAGCGGGATAGGAAAAAGCGAAACCGCGATAGAGCTCGTAAAGCGCGGGCACAGACTGATAGCGGACGACGCAGTGGAGATAAAAAAGGTATCCAACAAAACGCTCGTGGGCGCGGCTCCGGAGCTGATACGCCACTATGTGGAGCTCAGAGGCATTGGTCTTGTGGATGTGCGCCGGATCTTCGGTATGGGAGCCGTCAAACTGACGGAAAAGATAGACCTTGTCGTCAACCTTGAGCTTTGGCAGCAGGGTAAGATGTACGAGAGGCTGGGGCTCGACGACGAATACGAGGAGATACTCGGGTTGAAGATACCGTCGATAGTGCTGCCGGTAAAACCCGGCAGGAACCTGGCGGTAGTGATAGAAATAGCCGCCATGAACAACAGGCAAAAGAAGATGGGCTATAACACGGCTGCGGAATTCAATAAAAAGTACATGCAGCTGCTCGAACAGAATAATCACGGCAACTGACGAAAGGGGCAAACGACACAATGTACTACATAGGGATCGATCTCGGCGGAACGAATATCGCCGCCGGCATAACCGACGAAAAGGGAAGGATACTGATCAAGGACTCGGTGCCGACGCTCGCAGACCGTGAGCCGGACATGATAACGCGCGATATTGCCGATCTTGCGCTGGACCTTGTCAGACGATTCGGCATAACTCTCGCAGATATCAAATATATAGGGATAGCCACGCCCGGCATAGCCAACCGCGCAAGAGGCAGCGTCGATTACGCCTGCTCACTGCCGTTCAGGAACTACCCGCTGGTGAAGAAACTGCAGGACATGTCCGGAATAAAGCGTGCATACATCGAAAACGATGCCAACGCGGCCGCGCTCGGCGAAGCCATGTGCGGCGCGGCAAGAAACTGCGACAACTCGGTGATGATAACGCTCGGGACCGGCGTGGGCGGCGGCTGTATAATCGACCGCAAGGTTTACAGCGGGTTCAACTTCTGCGGTCCGGAGCTCGGACATATAGTCATAGTACACGGCGGACGCGAATGCTCTTGCGGACGTCGCGGCTGCTGGGAAACGTATTCCTCCGCCACCGGGCTCATCCGTTCCACCAAAGAAAAGCTTGCGGAGACGAAAGACACGGTGATGTGGGATATCATCGGCGGTGACCTCGCGAAGGTCAACGGCCGAACCGCCTTTACGGCCGCTCGTCAGGGCGACAAGGCGGCGCTGGAGGTCGTGGAAGAATATGAAAAATACCTTGCCGACGGAATAGTCAATATCATCAATATATTCCAGCCGGAGGTGCTGAGCATAGGCGGCGGCATAAGCGGTGAAGGCGATTATCTGCTGAAGCCCGTGCTCGATATAGTGAACGCCGAGGATTACGCGCGTGACAGCACCTCAAGAACCAAAATAAAAATTGCCGAGCTGGGCAACAACGCCGGAATCATCGGCGCCGCGATGCTCGGACTTCAGTAAGTTCCGGTCTCCGGTCAGTAAATCTCAACCGCGCGCCTGCCGCGCAAAGCGCCGGCGCAGTCCCGAGAACTGACGGAAAAACAACTGCCGGACGCGAGATTTCGCACACAGGAGAAAAATGCAACAGGTAATGACCCAGACATACGCGACCATCGCCCTGCGCGGGCTGGTCGTATTTCCGGGAGTGACGACGACCTTCGAGATCGCACGGCGCTCCTCGGTAAAAGCTTTGAAATATGCAGAGGAAAACGGCAGCCTCGTTTTTCTCGTGACGCAAAAAGACTCAGATGTCATCGACCCGGATGGACAGGACCTTTACAGCGTCGGAGTCGTCGCACGGATAGAACGCTCTTTGCGGCTCTCCGGAGGCAACAGACAGATAGTGGTACAGGGGCTTTTCCGTGCCCAGACCGTTTCCGTATCGCACGATGAAGCTTCGGAGTTTCTCATAACAGAGGTCTGTCCGCTCGAGACGACGCCGTGCAATGACGAAAAAAAGAGCGACGCGGCAGTGCTGCGCGCCTACAACGCGTACCGCTCGTACCTGCGGTTCGTGCCGCGTCCCTCGGACGAAGTGGCAGAGATACTCGAAGGCTCGTCGGACGTAGGGTTTATCGCGGACGTGCTCGCCGCGTCGCTGCTCGTCAAATATCAGCAGAAGCAGCAGATACTCGAGCTGGGAGACGCGCTCGAACGGATCGACGCCGTAAGTACGATGCTCGAACACGATGCGGAGATATTTGAGCTTGAAGGCAAAATACAGACCAAGGTCAAAGCCAAGCTTCAAAAAACGCAGCGGGATATATACCTGCGTGAACAGCTGGCGGCAATAAAAGCGGAACTCGGCGGAGACGCCGAGGAGGATGAGACCGACGACGACGAAGAGTACCGCGAAGCGATACGGCACGCCAAGCTGCCCGAGGAAGTCCGTGCAAAGCTGCGCAAGGAAGCTGCCAAGCTTTCGAAGATGATGTTCGGTTCCGCCGAGGCCTCCGTCATAAGAACATACCTGGATCCCTGTCTCGAGCTGCCGT
>URSI01000081.1 GCA_900550505.1 uncultured Eubacteriales bacterium | reverse complement strand
CACCACACACAGTTATGTGCAGGTATTCTTGGGGCAGCCTGCTTTTCCTTTTGCGGTGTTTACTGTTTGATGCACCGGTGCTTTTGCACCGGGTTTGCTGAACTTTTCCCTGCTCTTGTCAGTTTTTCCGTTTTCGCAACCACATGTTCAGTGATAAAACATTTGACGTTTCGTATACGCACGTTACTTTTTCACTGATATTTTTAAAATTCTGCGTTCAAAAGGAGCCCTTCATGAAAAAAGTTATTTTATCTATGTCGGCGTTGTGCCTTGCGGCGACGCTGTGTTCCTGCTCCACCCAAGATACGAGCAGTATCGGCGGCACAACACCAGACGTAAGCGAATCCATAGTAAATGAAAATTCGTTTGACGAGTCAAATATTGTACTGACATTTGCCGCCTTGAGTGACATACACCAAAACGGCGACAGTAATTCCACTGCCGGTAAAAAGTTTGAAAGCGCGCTTAAGCAGCTTGCCGATTATGATCCCGACTTGATATGTGTTGCCGGTGATATGACTGACGGCGGTTCCGTAAGTGAGATAACTCAATTTAAGAATACTTATGAGCAATATTCTAATTCAGTCCCGTTGTTTTATGCACTCGGCAATCACGACGGTCAAAACGGCGAAACTGCCGAGCGATTTGCCCAGACATTCGGCGCCGACTATTTTAAATCGGATCTTTATGACGGATATAATACCACGGGAAACCGCCATATTGAATTCAATGGCTTTCACTTTGTCGCCGTAGAACCTCAATCATATTACGGCGGCGACCGCAATTGCTATTATTCGGATGAGACAAAGGAATGGCTCTCTGAAACACTTGAGGATATCAACACCTCCACACCGGATAAGCCCGTTTTTGTATTCACACATCCGATGATATACAAAACCGCTTACGGAAGTGAGCTTCCAGGCAGCGGAACCACATGGTATACCGAAGAACTTACGTCTATTTTAGAAAAATATCCCCAGATCGTCACATTCAGCGGACATGTGCATCATCCACTCAATGACGAGCGCTCTGTCATGCAGACTGCATTCACTTCACTCGGGTGCGGATCTGTCAGCTATATGGCTATCGAAGGCGGATATATTCAAACCGGCAGCGGAACCGTGCCGACTGACGCGCAGGAATTTTCACAGGGGCTGCTCGTGGAAGTGGATTCAAACGGCAGGATACGATTCACCCGCCTGGATTTTTACAACGAATCTACCATCAAATCCGCATGGGTCATAGACGCTCCGGCCGAAGACGGCTCACATCTTCTCAAATACAGCGAGGACAGAGCGGCCTCAAACGAGGCACCCGTTTTTGACACCGCGTCAGCTTCCGTAAGCGTTACGGCGTCCGGTAACAATTACCTTGGTACTTTAAAATTCAACGCAGGTCAGGATAATGACCTGATACATCATTACGTTTTTGAACTCTACGAGGAAGATACCCTGATCCGCACAGAGAAAATGCTTACGGATTTTTATCTCAAACCTCAGCCGTCACAAATGAAAAAAGCTTACGGTTACGACATCGGTACGCTTAAAAGCGGCACCGAATACAGCATCGTTGCCTACGCAGTAGACTCGTGGGGAGCTGCAAGCAACAAATATGAATACACTTTTACAACCGATGGCGAGAAACGGCCTCAGGGACCTGACGGCGACTCGGGCGAGCCTTATGTTTCGCTGGAATTCACATCAAACGGTGTGACGGATATAAAGGGACACGTTTCGGTAACAAACAACGGAACTACGCTTAACGACGGCAGTGCAGTGATTACCGCAGCCGGACAAAACCTGATGTGCGAATTCAACGAATTCGGAACTGCCTCCGACGCCGCAGACTTTTTGAACAACGGGTTTTCCGTCGAAGCGGTTTTCAAAAACGGTCAGGTCAGCGGTACGCAGGGCGTGGTGTGCTCGACCCAAAACGGTGGCTGGGGGATCGCAACGTCTGATTCCGGCGAAATTTATTTTATAGTTTCAAACGGATCGTATGTCAGCGTTTATTCACAGTCACGGGCGGACGAATTGACGCACGTTGTCGCGGTTTACGATCCGTTCAGCAGAAACGCCAGCATATATATCAACGGTGAGCTGAAAGCTTCTGCCCCGGTATCGGGAACGTTGATCTGCGGAACAGGCGAATCGTACAAGCGCTTTTTTGTCGGTGCTGATATCAGCGCCTCAGGCAACGGCGGTGATTTTATGATGAGCGACTTTGAAGTTACCGCGGTGCGTATATATCAAAATGCGCTGACCGCATCGGATGTCGCCTCAGTTGCCGGAAAATATGATCTGCAATAAATAAAAGCGGGCAAATGCCCGCTTTTTCACATGAGTTATTCAAAACTCGAGACTCATTGTATCATATGACACCAGCATACCGTGTTCCTTCATTACCGGTACAAGTTCGTCATATATCAGTCCGCCGTTATGCGAGAAATGGTTTACACAGAAAATGGTTTTTTCGTCCGCAGCACCGATACTGCGCATACGGTCCGCGGTGTCGACACATGCCTCTATCCCCATATGGTGCGAGCGCCATGGGAGCTTTATATTGGTGCAATCAAGTGAAACAAAATCGTAACACATCTTCTGATGCTCAAGGTATTCCCACACGCTGTCAAAGAAATATCCGGTATCATGAGCGTACAGCATGCTGCTTTTCCCATCCGTCAACGAATATATGAGAGGCCCCGAACTCTGATCATGATCCGCCGGCAATGCGGTTATGGTGTAACCGTCTGCGGTAAACGTATCAAACGCCTTTACCTCGTTAAACAAAAAATAAGGTTGCGAATCTTTTTCACGATCAAGCGGGCCCGTGACACGATGGATAAGGTCTATCACTTCCCTGCTTCCGTAAACGCTGAGCGGCGTCCTGTCACTGAAATGTGCAAACACGTCATAACGCATAACGAAATCGTCCGAATACAGATGATCGCTGTGACTGTGTGTTATGAGCAATGTATGTATTTTTGAAAGCGTCATGCCGATAGCAAGAGTGGAGGCGTATACATCGGCGGGAAAATCAATCAAAAGCTTATTATCGATAAGCGCATGAGAACGGCGCCTGAGGTTGCGTCCACCGGCAGCAGCGGCACGGCGGCAATTATCACATTCACAAAACAGAGCCGGCCAGCCCTCCGCTGCGGCGGTACCGAGATAGGTAAATTTCATGTTGATCGTCCTTTCCAGCATAACAAAAAATTTATAAGGCGACACATACGGTTTCTTAAGCACCATTTGCTGAGCCTTTAATCAATATTACCACTGCTCAAAGCATTTTTCAAGACGAATTTAATGTTAATCACAAATTTATGACGGCTGATACAGAAAAATTGTAAAATAACAACATGGAAATCATTTTTTTAACATGATATATTTACATAGGAGGGGATATCATGCAATTAATGTTCATCATCCTAAACAAAAAAGAACACGTTGATACGCTGATCGAAGAATTGGCGCTGAATGACATACGAGGCGCTACAATAATTGAGAGCAAGGGTATGGCACACAGCCTTATAGAGCACGATGAATTCCGTTTTGTAGCATCACTCAGGAGCATACTCGACCCGGCGCGCGCGGACAACAAAACCATTTTGATCGTACTCAAGGACCACATGGTCAGTATCGTTGCCGACATCGTAAATAATGTCACCGGCGGCATCAGCAAACCGGACACCGGAATAATGTTCACCGTGCCTATAAATTATTGTGAAGGTATAATAGAATAATCATGAATATTTACATCCACCTCGCTATGATGATAGGCGGAGGTATGCTTTTCGGCCGGATCGCAAAGCTTGTCAAGCTGCCAAACGTGACCGGATACCTTATAGCCGGTCTGCTGCTGGGTCCCAGCGTGTTCGGACTCATACCGAGTACGGTAATTACCGAGCTGGACATCATCTCCGATATAGCTCTCGGGTTCATTGCATTCACCATAGGAAATGAATTCAAGATCGCGTATTTCAAAAGAGTGGGCGCGCTTCCTATAGTCATAGCGTGCCTTGAGAGTTTTTTTGCGTCTCTGTTCGTTTTCTGTGCGCTCTATTTTGCAGGATTCGATATGCCTTTTTCTTTGCTGCTCTCGGCAATAGCGGCGGCTACCGCTCCGGCTGCCACAATAATGGTCATACGGCAATATAATGCCAAGGGCTCTCTCACTTCCACCCTGCTTTCCGTTGTAGCCATCGACGACGCAACCGCTTTGATATTATACGGAGCTTGCAGCGCAGTTGCTCAAGCACTTCTCTCGCCCGGAAGCATTTCGCTTGCCGAAACGATCACCGCACCGCTATGGGAGATTTTCGGGAGTCTGATTGTCGGTCTGCTGCTCGGCATGCTGTTTGGGATACCACTCCGTTGGTTCAAAAAAGACGGGAACAGGCTTTCAATAACAATTGCCTTCATTTTTGTAGGTATAGGTGTCTCCCAAGCTTTCGGGTTTTCCGCCTTGTTGCTCTGTATGTCCATGGGCGCCGGACTTACAAATATCTCTTCGCAGACCGACCACATCGTGAGGCTGTGCGATGCTATAACGCCGCCCATATTTATGCTGTTCTTTGTTGCATCGGGCGCAGAGCTTCAGATCTCGGTTTTGCCGACTATAGGAATTGCCGGCCTGCTTTATGTCATATTCCGTGTGGCAGGCAAAATTTCCGGCGCTGCTCTTGGAGCTGTTATCTGTCACGCAGAAAAAAAGATCACAAAGTATCTCGGGTTTTCGCTCATACCGCAGGCGGGCGTTGCCATAGGACTGTCACTGCTTGCTCAAAACGTGCTGCCGGATAAAGGTGCACAAATAAGAGCCATTATTTTGTGCGCTACGCTCATATACGAACTGGTCGGTCCGGGTATAACCAAGGCTTCGCTCAAGAGAGCGGGAGAGATACGCGAATAACCCAATATATTGTGCCTGAATGCCGCGTTTGTGCAACTCCACACAACAAATGCGGATGTGGTTTTCAATATTGTTGAGAAGTAACGATTGAAAAATAAATCAGGTTATGGTATCATAAAATATAATCGTGAGGGGGTGTTTTTTGATGAGAATTCACTCAAATAACATCAGTATGTTCCGTCATGTCAGATACGGGTACTCTTCGTGCGTGCCTCACGGGATAAGTGCATACATTTGAGTAAATAACGCATAGCGGCTTGGCATTCAGTCAAGCCGCACGCATTTTTTCTGGAGGTCAAAATGAAAAAAGTAGCAATAATTATGGGGAGCGACAGCGATATGCCGGTCGTAGCAAAAGCTGCTGACATGTTGGCAGCGCTCGGCATACCGTACGAAATGCATATCATGTCGGCACACCGTACACCTGCAGCTGTCACTGCATTTACAACGTCGGCAAGGGATAACGGCTTCGGTGTCATGATAGCCGCTGCCGGAAAAGCGGCACATCTCGCCGGCGCAATAGCTGCACAAACAACATTGCCTGTTATCGGGATACCGATCAAATCGTCGACCCTTGACGGACTTGATGCACTGCTTTCCACCGTTCAGATGCCTTCAGGAATCCCTGTGGCTACTGTAGCGATTGACGGTGCTGCCAATGCGGCACTTCTTGCAGCTCAGATTCTGGCGATAGAAGACACCGCCATCGCCGATAAGCTTCAGGCTCTGCGTGAAGAGGCGTCCGAAGCCATAATGATAAAAGACCAAAAGCTGAATAATACAACGGAGGGAAAATGACATGAAAAAAACTTTACAGCTCTATGAAGGCAAGGCAAAAAAGGTTTTTGCTACCGATGATCCGGAGCTTTGCATAGTCGACTATAAGGATGATGCGACAGCCTTCAACGGACTCAAGAAGGGCACGATCGAGGGTAAAGGCGTCATCAACAACAGGGTAACGAACCATCTGATGAAACTCCTTGAAAAGAACGGTATTCCTACGCACTTTGTGGAAGAGCTTTCCGCAAGGGAAACTCTTGTAAAGCGTGTCAGTATAGTCCCTCTCGAAGTTATAGTGCGAAACATCGCAGCGGGTT
>URSI01000080.1 GCA_900550505.1 uncultured Eubacteriales bacterium | reverse complement strand
GGCAGGCGGCGCCGAAATGTATGTCACGGGCAGCAATCCGCTGTCGACGCAGGACGACGTAGCAGCAGCTCTCGTGCACGAAGGACTCGAGGTGTTTGCTTGGTACAACAGCACTCCCGAAGAATACGAGCGGCACACACGCCGTGTCATCGAAGCGCGCCCGAACATTATCATAGATGACGGCGGAGATCTCGTGAACCTCATACACAGCGAATATCCGCAGTATCTCGAATACGTTTACGGCGGGTGCGAGGAGACTACGACGGGGATCATACGCCTTCTTGCGATGGACAGGGACGGAAGTCTGAAATTCCCGATGATGCTTGTCAACAACGCCAAATGCAAATACCTTTTTGACAACCGGTACGGCACGGGTCAATCCGTATGGGACGGCATCAACAGGACGACTAACCTGATCGTGGCCGGAAAGACCGTAGTCGTGGCAGGATACGGATGGTGCGGCAAGGGCGTGGCGATGCGTGCGAAAGGACTCGGAGCCTCGGTCATCGTAACAGAAGTGGATCCCATAAAAGCGATAGAAGCAGTTATGGACGGTTTCACCGTGATGAAGATGAGCGAAGCGGCAAAGACAGGCGACTTTTTCGTTACCGTCACAGGGTGCTGCGATGTTATCGGGCGCGAGGCGTTTCTCAACATGAAAGAAGGAGCCATATGCTGCAATGCCGGTCACTTTGATGTAGAGGTCAATATGCGCGTGCTTGAAGAGCTGGCAACCGAGCGCTTCGAGGCACGCCGCAATATTGACGGCTATCGGCTGCCCAACGGACGGACAATATACGTAATCGCCCGGGGCAGGCTTGTGAATCTTGCAGCAGGCGACGGTCATCCGGCTGAGATAATGGATATGTCGTTTGCCATTCAGGCGTTGAGCGCCGCCCATATCGCACGCAATCATGATAAAATAAATTCCACGATAAATTACGTTCCCGATGAGATAGACCGAAAGGTAGCGATGCTCAAGCTAGGGTTCCTCGGCGTTGAATGCGATACACTGACGCCGGAACAGGAAAAGTATCTCAACAGCTGGAACGTCTGAGCAATTCGTTTCACATCAAGGAAGGAGAATATATATGTCCACCCCACACAACGCTGCAGACCCCGGCCAGATAGCGCAGACGGTGCTCATGCCCGGCGATCCGCTGAGAGCGAAGTTTATCGCCGAAACATACCTTGACAACGCCGTATTGTTTACTGATGTCAGAAATATGTACGGCTACACCGGCACCTACAACGGTAAGCCCGTATCTGTAATGGGACACGGTATGGGTATGCCTTCGGTCGGGCTTTACACGTATGAGCTTTACAACTTTTACAATGTTCAGACCATTATCCGCACCGGTTCTGCCGGCGGCATACAGCCCGATGTGCATCTGCGTGACATCGTTATTGCCATGGGCGCCTGCACTGATTCCGCTTACGCCTCTCAATACAAAATGCCCGGAACATTCGCCCCAATTGCCGATCATTCATTGCTCGAAAAAGCTGTCAATGCAGCGCGCGCCCGTTCTCTTGAGGTAAAGGTCGGGAACGTCATATCCACCGATGTATTTTACAATGACGACCCTGCATACAACGACGCGTGGAAGCGTATGGGCATACTCGCCGTGGAGATGGAAGCTGCTGCGCTCTACATGAACGCTGCACGTGCAGGGCGCAAGGCACTTTGCATCCTGACTGTCTCCGACCATCTTTACAGTCAGGAACAGTTGACCGTCGAAGAACGTCGCTCCGGATTTGGCGAAATGATACAGGTAGCGCTCGATATAATCTGAAAATTCGTATCGGTTACAACCAAATGATAAAACTCAAAAAGCGGCGGTCTACCGCCGCTTTTTATGTGTCGAACGGTACTCACAAAAGCAGTTTATACTGAAAAAGCGACGCACCCTTATCTACGGGTGCGCCGCTCGCGGACACGAATTGACATATCATCAGGACGCAGATCGTCCTCGTCTGCTCTGAGCACAACATGAGTATCAACAGCCTCAGTAATAACCCTGCTCAAAACCCGACACAAGTTTCATTTACCGTTCGGACCGGGGCGACCGACCGCCAGCGCCGGCAGTGTTCTCAGTCTTCCTCGTAATTGCTCCGCTTCTTCTTTCTGACCGCAACGATAATTATAACAGCCACTATAACGACCGCCGCTATACCGAATGCAATGTAGAAATAGCCATACTCTATTCCCGATACCGAAATCTCGTTCCAGAGTGTGTTTACATAATCTGTTGTTTCGGGCGGAAGATACGAGAATATCTGAGCATTATCCATGGCGTTCTGATCCGGGTAAAGGAATTCATTATCTTTGAGAGAATATTCTTCGTTTTCAAGCACAGATGAGTTGGGAGTAGCATAGCATATATACTCTGCTATTTCCAAAGCAATCTCCGGAGAGAGTAGGAAGTCGATATACATCTCCGCCGCTTCCTTGTCGTTGGCACAGGTCGGTATGCACATTGCGTCAACAAAGAAGTTTGTTCCCTCTTCAGGATAGACAAACGCCAGGTCCTCGTTATTGTCATGCATCGTGAGAAAATCACCCGCATAGTAAACACCGAGTGCAGCCTCACCCGACTCCATCTTGTTGAATATCTCATCCATTACGTACTTTTGAACGAGCGGTTTCTGCTCCTTCAGTTTATCGGCAGCCGCGCGGAGTTCCTCCTCATCGGTAGTATTGACATCCTGACCAAGAAGGAACTGTGCAACAGCGAACGCATCACGGGAATTATCTATCATAAGGATGTTGCCTGCGTATTTTTCGTCCCAAAGCACGCTCCAGCTCGTAGGCTTCTCCGTTACGGCCTTGGTGTTATAGATCAATCCCACATAACCCACAGTATAAGGCACGCTGTACTCATTGTTTTCATCGTACGGAAGATTCTTATACTGATCAATGATATACTTATAATTAGGTATGTTTTCAAAGTCAAGCTTCTGCAGCATGCCTTCCTTGATCATACGCTCGATCATGTAATCGGACGGAATGATAACGTCATAGCTGACGCCGCCGCCGGAAAGCTTGGCATACATCTCTTCATTGGTCTGATAATTGATGTAATTGACCTTGATGCCCGTTTTTTCGGTAAAAAGAGCGTTGACATCGATCGAACCCTCGCTGCCGTCCGGCAGATACTCGCCCCAATTGTAGACATTTATGACTCTCTGGGGGGACTCACACGCGCACAGTGAAACGGCCAGAAGCGCAAGAAGCACTACAGCAATTACTCTTTTCAATTTTTCTCTTTTCTCCTTCATTTCCGTTCTATATTACATCGGAGTCGCGCTGGGAAGCTCCGGTGCTTTCAAATTTTCGTTCCGCCTCACGCTGCTTTTTTTCGTAGTGCGACTGCGACAGATTTATGACAAGCAGAAGCGAAAGCACGATGACAAAAATCAACGTGGAAAGCGCATTGATATCCGGCGTTACCTTCTTCTTGGTCATCGAATAAATGTACAACGGCAATGTCTGAAACGTTTCTGTAGTAAAATTACTTATGATGAAATCGTCCAAAGACAACGTAAACGCCATTATCATCCCTGACATTATCCCCGGGAAAATAGACGGCAACACCACCCTCACGAAGGCGCCCATCGGTGTGCATCCGAGATCCTGTGCCGCTTCTGCAAGGTGCGGATCCGTCTGTCGCAATTTAGGCAGCACCGTCAGAATAACGTAAGGAAGATTGAACGTGATATGCGCAATCAGCAAAGTGACAAACCCGAGCGAAGAGCGCAGCCCCAGCAACGCTCCTGCAGAGACAAAGAGCAGCATCATTGATATACCAGTAACTATATCCGGGTTCATCATAGGTATATCCGTCACCGTCAGCACCGCTGTCCTGAACCATTTTCTCCGGTAGTTGTATATCCCGACCGCAGCAAGTGTCCCGATAACCGTTGCTATCAGCGAAGAAAGCAAAGCCACCACGAGAGTGTTCTTCAGCGCACGCATTATCTCGCCGTTGCGGAAAAGCTCCCGGTACCACTTCAAGGAGAAACCTGAGAACACACCGGTGCTGTCCGAAGAATTAAATGAAAAAACTACGAGAACTATTATCGGCGCGTACAGAAAAAACAGTATCAACGCCGTGTATACACGCGAAAGAGTTTTCATACTATGAGCCCGCCTCCGTCGTCGTCCGCAAAGCGGTTCATAACCATAAGGCAAATCAGAATCATTACCATCAGCACAAGTGAAAGCGACGCACCCACATGATAATTGTTCGCTGCTTTGAACTGCGTTTCGATTATATCACCTATGAGCTTTGTATTGCCCAGTTTCTGAGATATATAAAAAGTACTCACCGAAGGCACAAAAACCATAGTGCACCCTGAAACGACCCCCGGAAGAGTCAGAGGGAATATGACCTTTTTCAACACCTGTCCCGCATTTGCACCCAGATCCTGCGCCGCCTCGACGTAACTCCGCTCCAATTTCGTCATTACGGAATAGATCGGAAGTATCATATACGGAAAGAAATTATAAACCATGCCGAGCACAACCGCTCCGCCCGTATTTATCATATGAACTGTACCGAGTCCCAGAAAACGGAGCACGGAGTTGATCACCCCGGTATCCTGCAATATCGTCATCCAGGCATATGTTCTTATCAACAGGTTCATCCACATGGGCAGCATGACAAGGAGCAGCAACACCTTTTGGCTGCGCCCGCTCTTCTTTGCTATGATATACGCCAAAGGATACGCCAGAAGAAAGCAGACAAAAGTGGAGATCAATCCATACCATATGGACTGAAGAAACACACCCGTGTAATCAAAACTCTCTACAAAATTATCAAGAGTGAAGCTTCCGCCGCGATCGGTAAACGCATAATATGCGACAAAAAGCATAGGCGTTACAATAAACACTATCGCCCACAGCACATACGGCGCCGAAGCAATACGTGCTGTAAATGAAATCTTTGTCTTACCGTTCAATCCCGTTCTCCGTTCAGTCGGTAGCACCGGTATCGGAAAGCTTGTCCAGCTCGTCACTGAATGAACTGTAGTCCCCGAACACTCCGGAATACTTTGACTTTTTCATAATGTGTATCGCATCCGGCTCTATTATCAGCCCGACACGCGCGCCCTGCGGATGAAAATCAGTAGTCTGTATCATCCACTTGAAATCATCGATCTCAACGATTATTTCAAAATGCACACCCTTGAACACCACGGAGGTCACAACCCCCGCCAGCATCCCCTGAGACGGATCGACAATGTCGACATCCTCCGGACGCACTACGGCGTCCACCTGCTCACCGGGAGCGAAACCGCTGTCAAGGCACTCAAAGGTATGATGCGAAAAAGTAACGCGATAATCCTCATGCATCACACCGTCAAGTATATTGCTCTCGCCGATAAAATCGGCGACAAAGGCGTTGCGAGGCTCGTTGTATATATCGATCGGTGAGCCGATCTGCTGTATCACTCCCCCGTCCATCACTACCACGGTATCGGACATGGAGAGCGCTTCCTCCTGATCATGTGTGACATATATGAAAGTTATACCGGAACGCTGCTGAAGATTTTTCAGTTCTATCTGCATATCCTTGCGTAACTTCAGGTCGAGTGCTCCAAGTGGCTCGTCAAGCAAAAGCACACGCGGCTCATTGGCAAGTGCCCGCGCGATGGCGACACGCTGCTGCTGACCGCCGGAAAGCGAATTGACGCTGCGTTTATTGAAACCGCGAAGGTTTACGAGCGCCAGCATCTCGTTAACTTTCCTGCGTATCTCGCGTTCCGGAAGCTTCTTGAGCCGCAAGCCGAAAGCTATGTTTTCATGCACATTAAGGTGCGGAAAAAGAGCGTATTTCTGAAAAATTGTATTTACGGGACGCTTATGGGGCGGCAGCGCAGAAATATCCTGACCTTCAAAATAAACTTTCCCCTCGTCCTGTGAAACAAACCCGCCTATTATACGCAGAGTCGTAGTTTTCCCACAGCCGGAAGGACCCAACAAAGTGACAAATTCCTTGTCATGAATATCAAGGTCGATATGATCGAGGATTTGATCGTCATCAAAT
>URSI01000079.1 GCA_900550505.1 uncultured Eubacteriales bacterium | reverse complement strand
GGTATGACACCTTGGCTCGCAGCATTTAACGGTGTGTATGGCGGCGTCAGGACGGTGGGTGTGGTGACTGAAACGACGCAGGCGCTTTTGTGGTGCGGAGCGCTGTGTGTGTTTACCTTCGGCTTTGCTAACGTCGGATTGACGTATGTGATGCGAGGATGCGTGAGGCGTGAAGCGGTTTATGTCTGGTCTGATTTTATAACGGGTGTAAAAAAGAACGCTGTTCAGGGGTTTTTACTCGGATTGTTTGATTCGGCGGTATTTTTGCTGCTTATTTTCGACATGACGTATTTCAGGTCGCTCACCTCGCAGTCGTCATTTGCGGTCCTCTATTACGTCATTCTCTCGCTTTTTGCAATATTCCTGATGATGCGGCCGTATATGTACGTGCTTGCGGTCACGTTCACTTATAAGGTCAAGACGATAATAAATTATTCGTTCAGGCTGTCAATGCTGGGGTTGGCGCGAAATGCGTTGTATCTTGTTTGCTGTCTTGCCTTTGCATACGTCACTGCGTTGTTGTTCACGCTGAATCCTGTCACAGGGATATTTTTCCCGCTGTTTTTTGCTTTCGGCATCGTGGGGTTCACCGGCGTTTACGCCGCATACCCGGTTGCTCTAAAGTATTTGCTTGCAAAGCCGTCCGACGAAAAGCCTGATCTTGAGGATGAAGTAGATTACGACAGTGACGATGAGCCGGTTTTCAAGGACAGGGGTTGATGCAACTGAACGCTGCTTTAAAAAAGTTTAAAAATTCTTTCGCCCGCTATTTACAACGGGCGATTTTTATTGTATAATACGCTCTGTGTGCGAGGCAACTGTATTGTGCTTGTTAGGCTGCGTACCGTGACAAAGTCTATGACGGAACCGCGTTTCTTTATGCTGTTGCATGGTTTTATGCGGTGGTTAGTCGTCGCTTTGGCGGAATTTTCGGTATGTGGACTTCAGGTACAGAGTTGCCGGCGAATAACGTCAGAGGTAGTGATATAAAATGAGCAAAATTCTCGTTGAAACATCCGCGCGTCATGTGCATTTGACCCGTGCCGATCTTGACGTACTGTACGGGGACGGATATGAACTTACGGTGAAAAAGTGGCTTTCACAGCCCGGACAGTTCGTGAGCGAGGAAAAGGTGAATATAGAGGGACCAAGAGGCGTTATCAAGAACGTTTCGATACTCGGTCCGATAAGAAAGGCTACGCAGGTCGAAATCTCGCTTACCGATGCACGCACTCTCGGAGTTGCGGCTTTGGTTCGTGGATCAGGCGATATAGCGGGGACATCCGGCTGCCGTATTTTTACCGATAAGGGTGAGGTCAACATTTCCGAGGGCGTCATCGCCGCAAAACGTCATATACACTTTACGCCGGCGCAGGCAGAGGAGTTTGGCGTAAAGGACAAGCAGGTGGTCAGCGTAAGAGTGGATACTGATGGACGAAGCCTTGTATTCGGCGACGTTGTCGTGAGGGTCAGTGAAAAGTTTGATGCCGCGATGCACATAGATACCGATGAATCGAATGCAGCCTGCGCCTCCGGCGTCGTCTACGGAGAGATAGTCAAATAAAAACAGTGGTTTATAAAACACATAGAAGGAGTTAATCATGATCTATTCACAAGAAGTAGAAAACATGTGCACGGTCGCCAAAGGCCCCAAGCACGGACCCGCTCCTATACCGGAGGAAGGTAAGTGGGTAAAACCATATCAGATCAGCGATATTTCCGGTCTGTCACACGGTGTCGGCTGGTGTGCACCCCAGCAGGGAATGTGTAAACTGACGCTGAACGTCAAGGACGGTATCATTGAAGAGTCTCTTGTCGAGACTACCGGATGTTCCGGCATGACCCATTCGGCCGCTATGGCTGCTGAGATATTGCAGGGGAAGACGATACTTGAGGCTTTGAACACGGATCTTGTCTGTGACGCCATCAACGTTGCGATGAGAGAGATATTCCTGCAGCTGGTATATGGAAGAACGCAGACGGCGTTTTCCGAAAACGGTTTGCCCATAGGCGCTTCGCTTGACGACCTCGGCAAGGGACAGCGCTCACAGGTCGGCACGATATTTGCGTCGAAGCTCAAAGGAGTTCGCTATTTGGAAATGGCAGAGGGCTATATCCTTAGTCTCGGGCTTGACGCCGATAACGAAGTCATAGGTTATAAGTTTGTGAACCTCGGCAAAATGATGGAGCAGATCCGCAACGGTAAGGATCCTAAGGAAGCGTACGAAGGCAACGTGTCAACTTATGGCAGGTATGCTGATGCGGTCAAATATATTGACCCCCGTAAAGAATAAGGAGGCGTTGAGAATGGCACTTTTTGAAGGTTACGAAAGAAGGATCGACCGTATCAACGCCGTTATCGGCGAATACGGGTTTAAAAATATTGAGGAGACGAAAGATTTTTGTCTCGGTTACGGCATCGATGTTGAGGCCATAGTAAAGGGTGTGCAGCCCATTGCATTTGAAAATGCGGTATGGGCTTATACCTTGGGCTGCGCCATAGCGCTCAAAAAAGGCGCTGCGTCCGCTCCGGATGCCGCTGAGGCTATTGGTATAGGTCTTCAGGCTTTTTGTATACCCGGTTCGGTCGCTGAAGCGAGACAGGTCGGGCTTGGACACGGAAATCTCGGCGCTATGCTTCTGCGTGAGGAGACAAAGTGCTTTTGCTTCCTTGCCGGTCATGAGTCCTTTGCGGCTGCCGAAGGAGCGATAGGCATTGCGAAAAAAGCGAACAAGGTCCGTAAGGAGCCGCTTCAGATAATACTGAACGGACTCGGCAAGGACGCCGCCTATATTATTTCGAGGATCAACGGCTTCACTTATGTGCAGACCGAATATGACTTCTTCAATAACGAGCTTTCCGTGGTCGGCACAAAGAAGTATTCCGACGGCGATCGTTCAAAGGTCAGATGCTACGGTGCAAATGACGTGCTTGAGGGCGTTGCCATAATGCGTCACGAGAGCGTTGACGTTTCTATCACCGGTAACTCCACCAACCCCACAAGGTTCCAGCATCTTGTGGCAGGCACATACAAGAAGTGGGCGATAGAAAACGGTAAGAAATATTTCTCGGTCGCGTCGGGCGGCGGTACCGGCCGGACTCTGCACCCGGATAACGTGGCGGCAGGACCTGCCTCATACGGTCTTACCGACAGTATGGGCAGAATGCACGGCGACGCGCAGTTCGCCGGGTCATCTTCCGTTCCCGCACATGTTGAGATGATGGGTCTTATCGGTATGGGCAACAATCCCATGGTTGGCGCCACAGTAGCTTGCGCCGTTGAGGTCTCAATGGCATTGTCAAAGTGATCTGATACTGTTTCAGTCGGGCACCGTAAATGACGGTGCCCGTTTTTTTAGATTTATATGCAGGCAAAATGCTCGTTTTTTGGGAATACCTATTGAAATAAGTATGCAGATATGGTACAATATTTTGAAATAAACTTGAAAGGCATACACTATGCAGTATTCATTTTCAGATAAGGTAAAGGATATGAAGCCCTCTGCCATCCGCGAGATTTTCAAGTCACTTACGGATCCCGAGGTGATTTCATTTGCTGCCGGGAATCCTGCGGCAGAGTCTTTTCCTGTGAAACAAATGGCGGAGATAAGCGCCGATATATTCGCAAACAACAGTACTGCAGCTCTTCAGTACAGCGTTACCGAGGGATACACTCCTCTGCGTAAACAGATAGAGTCAAGACTTTGCAGCGTTTACGGGATCGATGCTGATTCAAATATGACTATCGTTACTACTGGCGGACAGCAGGGAATAGATTTGACTGCGAAATGTCTCTGTAATGAAGGCGATACGGTGATATGTGAGCGTCCGTCTTTTATCGGTGCGCTGAATGCGTTCAGATCCTACAATTTGAATCTGGTGGGTGTGGATCTTGATGAGGATGGGATCAATCTCGAAATGCTTGAAAAGGCGCTCAAGGAGTCGCGTAATGTAAAGCTGATGTATCTTATTCCCACCTTTCAAAATCCTGCAGGCATCACTACATCGCTCAAAAAGAGGCAGGCTGTTTATGAGCTTGCAAAAAGGTACGGTGTAGTGATACTTGAGGACAATCCATACGGAGAGCTGAGGTTTTCCGGTGAGAATGTTCCGACCATCAAAAGTCTGGATACCGAGGGCATAGTGGTTTATTGCTCCTCTTTTTCAAAGGTTCTTTCCGCAGGTATGCGTGTGGGATTTCTCTGCGGTCCTGCGGAGATAATCCAAAAGGTGGTTGTCACAAAGCAGGTCAACGATGTTCACACGAATATTTTCTTTCAGATGCTTTGCTCAGAGTTTATATCTCGTTACGGGCTTGACGACCATATTGCCGGAATACGGCGCATATACGCGCATAAGTCGTCTTTGATGCTGAGTGAGCTCGATAAAAATATGCCGGACTTCGTGCATTATACACGACCGCAGGGCGGTTTGTTTATCTGGATGACATTGCCCGGGAAATATGACGGAGACGAATTTGCCAAAATTGCAGCAGGTAAAAAGGTGGCGGTGGTGCCGGGGAGCACGTTCATGCCTGAGCAGGGGAAAGCGTCAAGTTCCTGCAGACTGAACTATTCCACGCCTACTGATGAACAGATCGTCACGGGTGTCGAAAGACTCGCCGAAGCGGTCAAATCGCTTAAGTAAGAGGTGATCCGCGATGGACAAAAACGAAGCAACGACAAAGAAGATAATTTTTTCAGGGATACAGCCCAGCGGTATCCTGACGATAGGTAATTATCTTGGCGCGATACGTACCTGGAACGAGCTGCAACACAGTTATGACTGCCTTTTTTGTATAGTTGACCTGCACGCGATAACCGTGAAACAGGATCCGGCTGAGTTGCGGCGTCGTTCATATCAGACACTTGCGATTTATATGGCCTGCGGTATTGACCCGACCGAGAACATAATATTTATACAGAGCCATGTGCCGGCTCATACAGAGCTTTCGTGGGTGCTTGGATGCAGTACGATGTTCGGTGAGTTGTCCCGTATGACGCAGTTTAAGGACAAAAGCGCTAAGCACAGCAACAACATCAACGCAGGTCTGTTTACGTACCCCGTTCTAATGGCGTCCGATATATTGCTTTACCAGACAGATCTGGTGCCCGTGGGTGAGGATCAGCGTCAGCACATAGAGCTTACAAGAGATATAGCTGCTCGCTTCAACGGAGTATACGGTGATACTTTTAAAATGCCGGAGGCGTACATACCTAAAATCGGCAGCCGTATCATGTCTCTTCAGGACCCGTTCAGCAAAATGTCAAAATCAGATACCGGGGACGGAAGTGTGGCATTACTCGATACACGCGATACCGTGATGCGCAAATTTAAGCGCGCCGTTACTGACTCCGGTCATGAGATATGCTGTGGGGAAGGTAAAGAAGGTATATCAAATCTCATCTCGATATACTGCGGGTTTACCGGAAAAACTACCGATGAGGCGGTCAGCGAGTTTTGCGGCCGTGGATACGGTGAGTTTAAGCTTGCCGTAGGTGAGGTTTGTGCCGAGAAACTTTCAGAGCTTCAGGACAAGGTCAATACTTATATGTCGGACAAGGCACAACTTGACGCAGTGCTGGCCGAAGGTGCGCAGCGTGCTGCTTATTTGGCAAGAAAAACTCTGAGCAAGGTTTATCGCAAAATAGGGCTTGTTGCGTCGGGGCGATAACGGGTTCAATACGGAATACGGCATTTCATTTAAGTAAAAAATCAAAGAGACGGAAAAACAGATGGCTAAAACTAAACTTGATTTCGACCAGACGATAACATCATTGAAGGGCGCCGACAGAGTTCGAAAGCGCCCTGCCGTGATTTTCGGTTCTGACGGCATTGAGGGGTGTGAGCATTCCTTCTTTGAGATACTTTCAAATGCCATTGATGAAGCGCGTGAGGGGTACGGCAAAAAGATCGATATAACCGTATATAACGATCATTCCATGTCGGTAGAAGATTACGGCCGCGGGGTCCCGATGGACTGGAACGAAAAGGAACAGCGGTATAATTGGGATCTCGTGTATTGTGAGCTGTATGCCGGTGGTAAATATAACGACATCGTG
>URSI01000078.1 GCA_900550505.1 uncultured Eubacteriales bacterium | reverse complement strand
GCAGCGTGTTTTCTACCGAAGGATGCTCACCGTCCGTGGAAATGATACGGCGCGAACGCCTGGAGTTTGCGTCGGCAAGACCAAGCAGTGCCGTCGTGTTGGATTCGCTGCCGGAGGAGGTGAAATACAGTTCATCCTCGGCGCACTTGCAAAGACGGGCAAGCGTTTTTCTGGCGTCGGCAAGCAGCCGTGCGCTCTCTACCCCGAAAAAATGAGTGGAAGAAGGATTGCCGTAAGCTTTTGCGGCGTTTATCGCGGCGGAAAGCGCGTCTTCGCAGACCCGTGTCGTCGCGGCATTATCAAGATATATCATTACAGGACATTTTCCTCTCGGTCGCTCGTGACATGTTTGTTACAGCGTAGAAAAACAGGTTGACAACCCTCACGGTACCTGCATGATTATACAATATTGCGGTGCGAAAAACAACAAAATACGCAAAAATGATGAAAAAAAACTTTACAAACAGGTAAACGTGGTGTATAATTAACCATCGATACCTTTTTCGGAAGGTTTATCGTTGACATATATACTCTTAAATCATTTTGCATTTCTCCGCTGCGCTTCAGATGGAGTGCGGCGGTCGCGGAGCATTGCGTCATGTACGGCGCGGTGTATTGCGGCGAAATAGATCCGGTCCCGTGAGAAAACGGGGAGAGAGCAGGAGAAAAAACACCGGCGGCGCGCTCGTGCCACGGTCATATTTTCGTGTCCGGAAAAGGTCAATGAGATAACCTTGTGTCGTTGCGCGCAGTTGCATGGCTGCGCACAAGGCGTGTATTTACCCCGAAAAAGGCAATGAAATCCGGTTTTGGAGGTAAATAAATGGATTGGTTGTATTATGTCATCGTCGCTGCTGCGGCGTTGGGCATAGGCTTTTCTTCGGGCATATTTTTTCGCAAAAAAACTGCCGAAAAGGCGATCGGCTCTGCGGAGCTTGAGGCGGAGCGCCTGAAGGACGAGGGAAGAAAGGCTGCCGAGTCTGCGAAAAAAGAAATGCTCGTGGAGGCCAAAGAGGACATCCTCAGACAGAAAAACGAGGCGGAGCGCGAGATCAAAGAGCGTCGTAACGAGGTCGCAAGACTTGAGAGACGGGCGGTACAGAAGGAAGAGAATCTGGACAGAAAGCTTGACAATCTTGACAAGAAAGAGGAAACTCTAAATAAAAAGATCAAAGAATATAACGATGCAAAGGAGTCTGTCGAGCAGGTAAAGGAGGAACAGCTGAAGGAGCTTGAGAACATATCAGGCATGACACGTGCGGAGGCTCGTGATCATCTTGTCGGTCGTGTAGAGGAGGAGGCGCGCTATGAAATGGCCGCCCGTCTGGCTGCCGTGGAACAGGAGTATAAGGAGACCGCAGATGAGAAGGCCAAGAGTATAATAGCACTTGCGATACAGCGCTGTGCTGCGGATCACGTGCTGCCGACAGTGTTGCCGAGGCGACCGTATCGGTCGTTGATCTGCCCAACGACGAAATGAAGGGTCGTATAATAGGACGTGAAGGAAGAAACATCAGATCCATAGAGACGCTTACCGGCGTTGACCTGGTGATAGATGATACGCCTGAGGCCATAACCGTGTCGTGCTTTGACCCCGTCAGGCGCGAGATAGCCCGGCTGGCGCTCGAAAAGCTTATTTCCGACGGACGAATACATCCGTCAAGGATAGAAGAGATGGTCGAGAAAGCACGAAAAGAAGTCGAGCAGATCATCAAAAAAGAGGGCGAAGCGGCCACATTTGAGACGGGTGTCCACGGTATAAACCATGAGCTTGTCAGGGTACTCGGGCGGCTTCGTTACCGTACTAGCTACGGTCAGAATGTGCTCAGACACTCGGTGGAGGTGTCGCTCATTTCGGGCATGATGGCATATGAACTGGGCGCGGACGCGAATCTTGCTAAGCGTGCGGGATTGCTGCACGACATCGGCAAAGCGGTAGACCACGAGATAGACGGGTCTCATGTTCAGATAGGTGTGGACCTTGCCAAGAAGTACAAAGAGAGCAGAGAAGTCGTGCATGCGATAGAGGCTCACCACGGTGACGTCGAGCCGACTACGCTCATTGCAATGATAGTTCAGGCGGCAGACGCCATAAGTGCCGCACGCCCCGGCGCAAGGCGCGAGAATCTTGAGACATATATCAAACGGCTGCAAAGGCTCGAGGAGATCGCGAGCAGCTTCAGCGGCATAGAAAAATCCTTTGCCATTCAGGCGGGCCGTGAGGTGCGCATAATGGTCAAGCCCGAGGAGATCGGTGACGACAGGATACAGCTTATAGCTCATGAGATATCGAGAAAGATTGAGGCGGAGCTTGAGTATCCGGGTCAGATAAAGGTCAACGTGATACGCGAGACACGCGCGTCGGATTACGCAAAATAAGCGGGCTATGAAGATACTTGCATTAGGCGATGTCGTGGGGAATTGCGGCGTAAGGAGCGTAACTTCTCACTTGCGTGAGTTGAAACAGCGTACGGGAGCGGATGTTGTCATAGTCAACGGTGAAAACAGCGCCGAACCCAACGGTATGACCGTAAAGAGCGCTCGTGCCCTGCTTGAAGCGGGAGCGGACGTGGTCACCGGCGGCAACCATTCGCTGCGTTTTACCGAAATATTCGATTTCATGGACGCGCATCCGAATGTCCTGCGTCCGCTGAACATCACCGATTCGCCGGTGGGTAACGGATATGTGATAACACGTGTTTTTGCGGGCAGGCTGATGACCGTGAGCCTTGTAGGCCAGACTTTTATGTCTGCTGCGGATTCTCCGTTTTCGGCTATGGAACGCCTGCTCGAACGCGAGCGCGGCAATTACGATATGGTGGTCGTGGATCTCCACGCTGAAGCGACGAGCGAAAAGCTTGCGTTTGTCAACAGGTTTGCCGATCGTGTAAGCGCGGTGTTCGGCACACATACCCATGTGCAGACGGCCGACGAGCAGATCCTGAGAGGCTGTGCGTATATCAGCGATCTCGGTATGTGCGGTGCGCGGGAGAGCATACTCGGGGCAAAAACGGACATTATCGTCAGAAGATTTGTTACCCGGCTGAATGAAAAATTCGCTGTTGCGGACGGACCCGCAGCAGTCTGCGGTGTCGTCGCGGAGTTTGACGGGCACGGAAGGGCCGTTTCCGTTGAAAGGGTAAGGGTCGACGAGTGACTCAGCGTGGTCGTATCAATAATAAGTCAACAAAATAAACAAAGGAAAAGAGAAAATGCACAATCTGAGAATTTTATTTGACACGGCATCCGATGCGGTGTCCGCCGCGACTTCGGAGGGCTCAGGCACGAGTTTCCTTTCGAGTTTTGCCGGACTCATTCCGTTGCTGCTGCTGGTCGTGGTCTTTTACTTTTTCATAATAAGACCGCAGAACAAGCGTGACAAGGAGCAGCGTGCTTTGCGCAACAGCCTTGCAGTAGGTGACACGGTCACTACTAACGGCGGCATTATCGGCAAGGTGAAATTCATCAAGGATGACAAGATCACCATCGACTCCGCAGGTCAGAAGCTTATAGTGCACCGCTGGGCGATAGCTACCATAGACGAGAGAGCGGAAGCTGTCGATGACGATGACGACGACGAATAACATCCGGCCTTGACCATGATGTGAATCCGGGTCGGACAGAAAAAACGCCTCCGGGAAAATCCTCCCGGAGGCGTTTTTTCGTTAAACACGGCGGTGTATTGATCTGGCGTCGATATCACAGAGCGGTCGTTCGTGCCGTTAAATGCTCAAGGGCGGTCAGGTGTTTGTGACCGGGATTATTCCTGCCCGCTGAGCTGTTTTGCACGCTCTGCCGTGACGAGCGCATCGATCATTTCGTTCAGCCGGCCGTTCATGAATTCGTCAATATAGTATACCGAAAGTCCTATACGATGGTCCGTTACACGTCCCTGCGGAAAATTGTATGTGCGTATCCTTTCGCTTCTGTCTCCGGTTCCGACCTGACTGCGCCGTTCGGACGATACAGCTTCGGCTGCGCGGCTCCTCTCAAGCTCCAGAAGGCGTGACTTCAGTATTTTTATGGCCTTATCCTTGTTTTTGAACTGGCTTCGTTCGTCCTGGCAGTCCACGACGATCCCGGTGGGCTTGTGAAGCAGCCTTATTGCCGATTCGGTTTTGTTAACGTGCTGTCCGCCCGCACCGGCAGAACGGTGACGTGTGATCTCCACATCTTCCATGTTCAGCTCAACGTCTACATCCTCGGCCTCCGGCAGCACGGCAACGGTAACGGTCGAAGTGTGTATCCTGCCGGAAGCCTCGGTCTCCGGCACCCGCTGCACCCTGTGCACGCCGCTTTCGAATTTAAGTCTTGAATAGGCACCGTCTCCTTCGACCAGAAACGAAACCTCTTTTATCCCGCCGAGCTCCGTTTCGTTGGCGTATATCAGTTCTGTGGAAAATCCGTTTGCCTGTGCGAACATGGTATACATACGGTAAAGCGAGCCGGCAAAAAGCGCCGCTTCTTCGCCGCCTGCTCCGCCCCGTATCTCCATGATGACGTTGCGGTCGTCGTTGGGGTCGCGCGGCAGCAACAGCACTCGAAGCTCGTCGTTGAGTCTCTCAAGAGCCGATTTTGATTCATGGAACTGGGCCTCGGCAAGTTCCTTGAGTTCTTTGTCGCCGCTGTTCAGCAGCTCCTGAGCCTCGGAGAATTCGGCGCTTGCCTTTTTGTACTCATGGTACTTTTCGACTATCGGTGCGAGCGTTTTGTATTCACGCATCAATTCCGTATAGCGCTTCATGTCGCTCACCACATCCGCTTCGGAAAGCGTCCGGTTGAGCGTATCAAATTTTTTTTCTATCTCACACAGTTTGTCTAACATATAAGTCCTCTTGACATCATAGTATTTGCATTGTAGGAAATTGAAAGGATGTTCGGAATTGAAGCGGATTTATACACCTGAAGGACTTGCGCTCCGTGACGAGCTGAGCGCGCGATATTTTAATTCGTACGACATGCTTGAAAAGGCGATCGATGACGACGCATTGCTTGAGGCACGTGCCGTGATGTGTGACGGCGACCACAACCTTATAGTGGATATGAACGGTCTGCGCGGGCTGATACCGCGCAGCGAATGTGCTTACAATCCCGACGGCACCGACGTAAAGGATATTGCGGTGATAACAAGAGTCGGAAAGAGCGTATGCTTTAAAGTGTTCGGTTTTACCACGGGTAAAAACGGAGAGCCGGTGGCGTTGCTTTCGCGTCGTGCGGCTCAGAAAAGCTGCTATCTCGATTTCGTTTCCCGCCTTGTTCCGGGTGATATCATAGACGCACGGGTGACCCATTTTGAAAATTTCGGCGCGTTTGTGGATATCGGCTGCGGCATCATATCGCTGCTCAGTATCGATTGTATGTCGGTCTCAAGGATATCGCATCCGAGCGACAGGTTCGAATTGGGGCAGCGGATCCGCGTAGCGGTAAAATGCCCTGCCGGTATCGACGGAAGGCTCACGCTCACTCATAAAGAACTGCTCGGGACATGGCAGGAAAACCGCGAAGTTTTTTCCGTGGGGCAGACGGTCATGGGTATAATACGCAGCATAGAAAGCTACGGGATCTTCGTGGAGCTTGCACCAAATCTCGCAGGATTGGCTGAGCTTAAGCAGGGCGTTTCGGTCGGCAGTTGCGCGGCGGTCTACATAAAGAGCATAATACCTTCAAAGATGCGGATCAAGCTTGCCATTGTAGACGTCGGCATGAAAGAAACAAAAGCCGTGACGGGTAAATATTTTGTGGCCGGAGACCACATGGACACGTGGCAATATTCTCCCGCGGAATGCGAACGGATCATACGGACCGATTTTTCCCGCATCGACTGAACGTTATGCACCATCATAACGGGCGCCCGGCGTACAAAGCCGGACGCCCGCTTTTTTTATCAACTTTTTTCTGCTGTTTACGAATTTTTGTAGTGATTGATCAGCGAACCGTCGAGTATGACTGCGCGCTCCTCAGCCGTGAGCGAAGGCAGAGAGAGCGTTATACGTCTTGTCTGTCCCTTACTTATCACAAACGCGGCAAATGTATCGGCGCCTTCAAGCAGTCCTTTTCTGATATTGGGTATGAAAA
>URSI01000077.1 GCA_900550505.1 uncultured Eubacteriales bacterium | reverse complement strand
GCAGCATACCGAGTATCCCGAAAAGTCCGCCGCCAATTATTATTGCAACAAAGACCCAGATCCCCGGCAGACCTACCGAATCTCCGACTACCTTGGGGTATATGAAATTCCCTTCCAGCTGCTGCAATATCACGATGAAAACGATGAACAAGATCGCTTTCAGCGGTGAATCGGTCATTATCATAAATGCTCCCACTCCGGCTCCGATATAGGCGCCCGCTATGGGGATCAGTGCGGTAAATCCGATCAGTGCGCTTATCATGGTGGCATACGGAAATCTGAAGATCAGCATGCCGACAAGACACAAAATACCCAGTATGACCGCCTCGGTGCACTGACCGACGATAAAACGTCGAAAAGAATCGTTAGCGACGCGTATCACATGAAGTATGACCGAGGCCTTTTCAGGCTTGATACAGGCGTTCATCAGCCTGTGCGAACCTTCAATCAGTCTGTCGCGGTTCATCAGCAGATAAAGCGAGAATATCGCGCTTATAAAGATGGCAAGTACCACTCCGATGACGGTGCTCACTACTGACACGACTGATTCCACTACACCGGAGGCGCCTGAAATAAGAAACTCCACTGCTTTTGAAAGCAGGCTCTTCCAGTCGAGCGAGTCCGGAGTTATACCGAGATTTTCTTCCAGCAGAGCGGAAAGCAGCTCGCTTTTTCCGATGAATTCGGGCAGCCGTTCGATATACGGCGTGAGCTTCTGAGCAAGCACCTGTGAGCATTCGATAAGCTCCGGTATGATGAGTACCACGATGAGCGCCACTATCCCGATAATGGTGAGAACCGAAAGGACGAGGCATACAGTACGGCGTGTCTTTATCACTGCCTTGCGATTGCTTCTGGGAAAGTACAGCCGTTCATAAAAGCTCATGACTATGTTTATCACATAGGCGATCAGCGCGCCGGAGAGCAGCTGATTAAGAGTTGCTATCAGCAGCGCGCCGACATCCGATATGGAGTCCCAATAGTATATGAACAGATAAATGACCGCGACGGTCACTGCTATTTTCAGACACGTTTTCCATTCGAGCTTCAAATCCGGATACCTCTTTCGTGATCGGTATGGCAGTCGGGTGTTTTCAGTTTCTGAGGCTGTGTATCGGAGCAGGTATCCTTCCGCCGCGTCGTGCAAATTCCTCGCTTGAAAACCCGCTGAGCTTCATTATGGGAGCGGTGCCCAGAAGTCCGCCGAACTCGACACTGTCACCGTATTCTTTACCGTAGGCGGGGATTATGCGCACAGCCGTGGTCTTGCCGTTGATCACACCGATGGCCGCTTCGTCGGCTATTATCGCGCTGATGGTGGAGGCGGGGGTATTGCCAGGCACGGCTATCATATCGAGCCCGACCGAGCAAACGCTTGTCATTGCCTCCAGTTTTTCTATGGACAGCGCGCCACATTCAACGGCGTCGATCATACCTCTGTCCTCGGATACGGGTATGAATGCACCCGACAGTCCGCCCACGTGGGAGGACGCCATGGCTCCGCCTTTTTTGACCGCGTCATTCAGCATTGCCAAAGCGGCTGTGGTGCCGTGTGTGCCGCAGCGTTCAAGTCCCATCGCTTCGAGGATATCTGCTACGGAGTCCCCGACGGCCGGAGTCGGTGCGAGCGAAAGGTCAACTATACCGAATTCCACGCCCAGCCTCTGCGAAGCCTGGGCAGCTACGAGCTGCCCCATCCTTGTTATCTTGAAGGCGGTGCGCTTTATCGTTTCCGCAAGGTAGGAAAAATCCTTGCCCTTACACGCCCGTACAGCCGCAGCAACGACGCCGGGACCCGAAACGCCTACGTTTATGCAGCATTCCGGCTCACTTACGCCGTGGAACGCGCCCGCCATGAACGGATTGTCCTCCGGGGCGTTTGCGAACACGACGAGTTTTGCGCAGCCGATAGAGCCCTCGTCGCGCGTCAGGTACGCCGTCTGTTTGATCTTTTCTCCCATGAGCATGACGGCATCCATGTTTATACCGCTGCGGGTAGAGCCGACGTTCACGCTCGAACACACTGTTTTTGTGGCGGCAAGAGCTGAGGGGATCGAGTCGAGCATCACCCGCTCCGAATCGGTTATGCCCTTTTGTACGAGCGCCGAGAACCCTCCTATAAAATTCACGCCCAGGTCTGCGGCGGCACGGTCCAGAGTTTCGGCGAGACGCACATATCCCTCCCGCGTGAGCCCGCCGCCTATCAAGGACACCGGGGTCACCGATATCCTTTTGTGGATTATCGGTATCCCGTATTCTTTTTCGATGCCGCAGACCACGCTGACGAGGTCTTTTGCTCTGGCGGTTATTTTGTCATAAACCCGTTTGCACAACTCGTCTCCGTTTCCGCACGCGCAATCGAGCAGCGAAATGCCCATAGTAACGGTCCGAACGTCGAGATGCTCGCGTTCGATCATATCCAGAGTTTCCAGAATATCTGTAAAGTTAGGCATGACTTCTCCTTATATCCTGTGCATGGAGTTGAAAATGTCTTCATGCATGGTGTGGATTATAAGTCCGTTTTTCTCTCCGAGCGCTTTGAGCTCGTCCACAAAATCGCCGAATTTTATCGTCAGCGAATCTATCTCGACAAGCATCATCATCGCAAAATAATCCCTCATGACGCTTTGTGATACGTCCACTATATTTGCGCCGAAATCAAAGCATTTGGCGCTGACCTTTGCTATGATGCCGATATTGTCCTTGCCTGTTACGGTGATTACTGCATTCATTTTCAACACAATCTCCTGATTTTATCAATCCATATTATCACATCCTTTGACCAAAGTCAACAGCGGAACTTATGATATAAAAGTCGTTCAAGATGTAAAAATGACTATTGACAA
This sequence comes from uncultured Eubacteriales bacterium, assembly GCA_900550505.1. Taxonomy (GTDB): domain Bacteria; phylum Bacillota; class Clostridia; order Oscillospirales; family CAG-382; genus UMGS1307. Next base: position 3,249 of record URSI01000077.1, on the reverse strand, counting down.
TAGTCTGCGTGTGTGGTAAAGTAAGATACACGGGATAGAGGCGCACCCTGTATCAGTAGTCGCGGCATTGTCAGCGCAGTGAGCCGCCGCGGCGAAAGGCCCGGGTGCCGAAGGGCGGACGTTCTGCGCGCGTCGGTTCTGGTTGGTCGGATAATATCCGCCTGACTGTCGCAGTATGCGGAGAGCTATCTTAAAGCGCGGTGTGCGCGTGCTTTTTGACAGCCGATCCGTATCGGTTGTTTTTTTTGTACTTTTCGGAGGTAATCAAAATGGAAAGAAAGCCTGTTTTCAAAGGGGTAGCCACGGCGATGATCACGCCGTTCACCGACACGGGGGCGATAGACTACGAGAGTTTCGGGCGCTTTATCGAATTTCAGATATCCGGCGGTGTGGATGCGCTTGTCGTCTGCGGTACCACCGGTGAGGCGGCGGCTCTAAGCGACGCGGAGCACAGGGATGCGATATCATTTGTCGTAGAACGCGTCGCAGGCAGGGTCCCGGTAATAGCGGGTACCGGTTCGAATGACACGGCGTATTCGATAGAGCTTTCACGTTTCGCGTGCAAAGCCGGCGCGGATGCGTTGCTGTGCGTGACGCCGTATTATAATAAGACCACCCAGCGTGGGCTGGTGCGTCATTTTAAAACGATCGCAGATTCGGTCGACCGTCCTATCATCCTCTACAATGTACCGTCGCGCACGGGGCTGAATATCGAGCCCTCGACGTATCTTGAGCTTTCGGAGCATCCCAATATTGCCGGGATAAAGGAAGCAAACGGCAACATCGCAAAGATAGTTGATACGGTAGCTTTGTTAGGAAACAAGCTTGACTTGTATTCCGGAAACGACGATCAGACCGTACCGATCCTTGCGTTGGGCGGGATGGGTGTTATTTCGGTCATATCCAACATACTTCCGGCGGAGACGGCGGCGATATGCCGCAGGTATTTTGAGGGCGATACGGTCGGCAGCCTTGAAATGCAGCTGCGCCTGGTGCCGCTGATAAATGCGCTTTTCTGTGAGGTGAATCCCATTCCGGTCAAGGCGGCCTGCGCTGCTATGGGGCTTTGCGGTGAATATCTGAGACTGCCGCTTGCCGAGATGGAGGACGGTCACAGGGCGACGCTTCTTTCGGAAATGAGAAAGCAGGGGCTGAAGGTGTGAGACTGACGGCTCTCTGACGACCGGTATTGGACGCTGCTGTGTCCGGAAAGGGACGGATGAAGTGAAAATAATAATAAACGGCGCAAACGGCAGGATGGGACGCGAAGTCGTGCGCTGCGCATTGGAAAAAGGGTGTTTCGCGTGTGCGGTGGATAAAAACACGGAGGGAGAGCTGGCATATCCCGTTTATTCTTCGTTGACTCAGTTTGACGGAGCGGCGGATGTGCTTATAGACTTTTCGCACTATCTTGCGACTCCGGCGGTGCTTGAATATGCGGTGAGCCGCTCGATGCCGGCGGTGATAGCTACCACCGGGCAGACGGAGGCGGAGCTTGCGGCGATCTCGGCTGCGGCTGAAAAGATCCCCGTGTTCCGTTCGGCAAACATGTCGCTTGGTGTCGCGCTTTTGATAAGGCTTGCCAAGCTGACTGCCGCGACGATGAAAAACGCCGATATTGAGATCGTGGAGATACATCATAACAGAAAACTGGATTCACCGAGCGGGACGGCGCTTATGATCGCAGACGGGATAAAGCAGGTACGTCCGGAGCTTCACAACAATACCGGTCGAAACGGATTGGGTAAGCGTGCACCGGATGAGATAGGCATTTCTTCCGTGCGGGCAGGAAATGTTGTCGGCATTCATGAGGTGATAGTGGCGACTGACACGCAAACCATCACACTGAAGCATGAAGCGCATGACCGGAGCCTTTTTGCGGAAGGCGCTATCGCGGCGGCGGAATTTATACTGGGGAAAAAACCGGGAATATATACGATGGAAGATGTGGTGTCCGAAAAATGAAAGTAAAAATAAATGAGAATTTCGGGAATGTCGCGCAAAATTACCTTTTTTCCGACATAGGCAAACGCGTCAGAGCGTACCAGGAGTCACATCCGCAATCGCGCGTGATACGGATGGGTATAGGCGACGTGACGCTTCCTCTGGCGCCTTGTGTGGTCGAGGCTATGAAGAGCGCCGCCGACGAGATGGGTGTCAAGTCGACCTTCCGCGGTTATGCGCCCGAATACGGATACGATTTTCTGCGCTCTGCGATATGCCGTCGCTATGCCGCGCACGGCGTTACTGTCGCCGAGGATACGGTGTTCGTAAGTGACGGTGCCAAGAGCGATGTCGGAAATATAGTGGATATTTTCGGGGACAATGAGGTCGTCATAACCGATCCCGTTTATCCGGTGTATCTTGACAGCAACATACTCAGCGGACGCAGAGTGAGGTTTGTCGAGGCAAATGAAGCCAACGGGTTCTCTCCCTCACCGGACGGACTTGACGGAGAAGGCTATGTTATCTATCTTTGCTCACCCAACAATCCCACGGGGACGGCGATGACACGCGGTGAACTCGGAAACTGGGTGGATTTTGCGCTGCGCACCGGCTCGGTGATAATTTATGATTCGGCATACGAGGCGTTTATAAGCGACGATTCTCCTCATACGGTCTACGAGATAGCGGGAGCTGAGCGCTGTGCGATAGAGATATGCAGTATGTCGAAGACGGCGGGCTTTACGGGCACACGGTGTGCGTGGACTATCGTGCCGCACGAGCTTATCGTTTCCGGTACGGAGCTTAATTGGCTGTGGTCACGGCGCCAGGCTACGAAGTTCAACGGGGTGGCATATGTCATCCAGCGTGCGGCCGAGGCGGCGCTTTCGGACCGCGGCAGAGCGGAGTGTATGCAGGCGGTCGCGTACTATATGGAAAATGCGAGGATACTTGCCGGTGCACTGAAGAAAAAGAACGTGCCGTTTTGGGGCGGAGTCAATTCGCCGTATCTCTGGCTGAAATGTCCGATGGGGATGAGCTCGTGGGAATTTTTTGACTTTTTGCTTGAGAAGGCGGAACTTGTCGGCACTCCCGGCTCCGGATTCGGCAAATGCTTTCACACCCGCATTTACATTGCTCACCGTCGGATTGGGTTTAATGTCGCTGAATACGGTGTAAGGAATGCCGGCTTTATCCAGTACGGACAGTACTTTGTCGGCCACACCGAATTTAATCAAATCTTTGTCGGTCGATACAAAAGCTTTTTTCAAGCCGAGACGTTTAATTTCCTGCGGGAGCACTTCG
>URSI01000076.1 GCA_900550505.1 uncultured Eubacteriales bacterium | reverse complement strand
GTCAACAAATGGGATCTTGTGGAAAAAGACAATGCCACTGTCAACGAATACCGGAAGAAGGTATATCAGGCGCTTTCATATATGACGTATGCGCCGGTGGTTTTCGTTTCCGCAAAGACCGGTCAGCGCACCGCGAAGCTTTACGAGCACATATGCTTCGTGCATTCTCAGAGCGTCATGCGCATCTCGACCGGCGTGCTCAACGACGTGCTGAACGACGCGCTCGCGCGGGTACAGCCCCCGACCGACAAGGGGCGCAGGCTGAAGATATACTACATGACCCAAACGGGCACAAAGCCGCCCACATTCGTTATCTTCTGCAACAGTGAGGAACTCTTTCATTTTTCATACCAACGTTACATCGAGAATACGCTCCGATCCACATTCGGATTCGAAGGAACTCCGATAGTGCTTATTATACGGCAGAAGGGTGACAAGGAGCAATGAACACGCTGAACGACATCTATATCAACGGAGTGGCAAAGCGGATAGCGCTGCATTTCGGACTGGAGGGTAATGCACAGCTTACGCTGATAGGTGCACTGATGCTCGTGGTTATGGCTTGCGCATATATGCTCGGGAGCATAAATCCCGCTGTTATCATATCAAAGCGCCGCTACGGAACCGATATCCGCACGCTCGGCAGCGGAAACGCAGGCAGCACCAACATGCTGCGTAATTTCGGCAAAGGCGCCGCCGCGCTCACGTTCGCGGGGGACATTTTCAAGTGCGTAGTATCGGTTATGCTGGGCAGGCTCCTTCTCGGAGAGACCGGGGCATATCTTGCAGGTCTGTTCTGTATCGTTGGTCATGTGCTGCCGTGCTGGTACGGCTTCAAGGGCGGAAAAGGCGTGGCGTCGGCCGCCGCGATGATACTCGCGGTGGATCCCATGGTGTTTCTGGTGCTTGTCGTCATTTTTGCCATAGTGCTGCTGATCTGGAGGTATGTTTCGCTCGCTTCGATAATCGCGGCGTTCATCTACCCTGCGGTGGTCTACATAAGGTATGAGATCGTCGGATCGGTGCCCAATCCGTTCCTTATGATATGCACCGTCACGGTGGCGTTCATTATTATCTTCATGCACAGGGAGAACCTCAAACGGCTTTACCGCGGGCGGGAACGGAAAATATCAGTGGGTAAAAAGAACAAGCTCTCTCCCGAGGAATTCGAAGCACAGGCAAAAAAGAGGTACGACGACGATGAATACGTTGACTACGACGAAAAGCAGTGAGGCGGAACGGCTGAAGAAAGCGCTTTTCACAAAATTATATGAAAGACTTAACGAACAGCAGCGTCAGGCGGTATTCTGCACCGAGGGCGCGCTGCTCGTGCTTGCGGGCGCCGGCAGCGGAAAGACCACCGTGCTGGTAAACAGGATAGCGCAGATACTGCGGTTCGGCAGCGCTTATTCGTCGCCGCTGACCGAGAGCGAAAAAGACCTGCTGCTGTCGTCCGCACCGTTGCTCGAGACGGGTACGGTCGAACAGATATCACAGCTTCTCTCCGGTATGGCAAAGGACCCGCCGAAACCGTGGGAGGTCCTGTGTCTGACATTTACCAACAAGGCAGCGGGCGAATTCCGCGAGAGACTGCAGAAGATGCTCGGCGAAAGCGCCGACGAGATATGGGCGGGCACCTTCCATTCGATATGTGCGCGCATACTGAGAAGACGCGCCGACCGCATAGGCATGGACAGAAGCTTTTCCATCTACGATTCCGACGATTCACGGAAGCTGATCGTCTCATGCATGAAGGAACTGGAGATCGACGAAAAGCTGCTTCCCGTACAGGTGATACAGCGCGAGATAAGCAAGTCGAAGGAAAACTGCATAGACAGCGCGGCTTTTTCGGCATCGGTCGGGAACGACCTGCGGCTTCACAGGATATGCAGCGTTTATGAGCTTTACGAAAAACGGCTGTCAGAGGCAAACGCGCTCGATTTCGACGATCTCATCTTCAAAACCGTAAAGCTTTTCAGAAAGTGTCCGGACGTGCTTGGCGAATACGCGAAGCAGTTCCGCTACATACTTGCCGACGAATATCAGGACACTAACCGTTCGCAAAGCCTTCTGATAGAGCTGCTCGGCTCGGTGCACAAAAACGTATGCGTCGTCGGCGACGACGACCAGAGCATATACGGATTCCGCGGCGCGACCGTCGAAAACATCCTGGGCTTTGACGAGATGTTCGAAAACACCCGCACAATAAAGCTCGAGCAGAATTACCGCTGCACCGGCAACATCCTCGCTGCGGCAAACGCAGTCATCGCCCACAACGTGAACCGCAAGGGCAAAACGCTGCGTACCGACAACGAAGACGGCGTCAAGGTCCTGGTAAAACGCCACTATACACAGAGCGAAGAGGCGACATACCTGATGAACCTCATACGCCACCGCGTGGTGTATGACGGAGCAAAATATTCGGACTTTGCCATACTGTACCGTCTGAACGAGCAGTCGAACGCGCTTGAGCTCATATTTTCAAAATCGCGCGTGCCGTACAGAGTATACGGCGGCACACGCTTTTACGACCGCAAGGAGATAAAGGACATCAGCGCCTATCTCTCGGTGATATCCAACCCAAACGACAGCACCCGGCTGCGGAGGATAATCAACACGCCGCGGCGCCAGATAGGACCCACCACCGTCGCCGCCGTGGAAAAGCTGGCAGCCGAACAGCAGTTGCCGCTGTATGAGGTGATCCGTTCGGCGTCAAAATATCCGGAGCTGGCAAAATCGCTGCCGGCACTGCGCGCGTTTTCCGAACTTATAGAGGGGCTGCGTGCGGCTGCGAACAACGAGACGATAGATTCATTGCTTCAGCTCGTTATAGAACGTACGGGATACCGGAACATGCTGCTGCTCGACCCGGACGAACGTGAACGCGAAAAAGTCGCGCTGGTGGACGAATTTGTTTCCACCGCCGTGGAATTCGAACAGACGGCGGAGGATAAATCACTCGGCGCGTTTCTCGAACAGATAGCGCTCATATCCGACGTGGACAACTATGACAGCAACGCGGACGCCGTGTCGCTCATGACCATGCACAGCGCCAAAGGTCTGGAATTCCCGGTCGTTTTCCTGCCCGGATTCGAGGAGGGACTGTTCCCTTCCATGCGGGCTACGACAGAGGCTCAGCTTGAGGAAGAGCGCCGTCTCGCCTATGTGGCGATGACGCGCGCCCAAAAGGAATTGCAGATACTCCATACAAATACCCGACTGCTGTACGGACGCACGTCTTCAAACCGGCGTTCCCGGTTCATCGACGAGCTGCCGGAGGAAAACGTCGAGTTTTCAGAGGTGCAGAAAGCGCTTTCGACTATCCGCCCGACAGACTCGCGCGTTCGTCATAACCGTTCGCTCGAATCGTTTGAAAAGAATGTGCATACCGCGCGGCAGACGGCATACGGAGACGCCGGGGACATTTCCTTCAAAGCCGGCGACCGGGTCAGCCACCATGTGTTCGGCGCCGGCACGGTGACCGCGGCGGAGCCGATGGGTGGCGATATACTGTATGTGATAGAATTCGACACTCATGGCAAAAGAAAACTGATGGGCAGCTTCGCAAAGCTTGAACCCGCCGGACGATAAACTACAATAAATACGCAGGTGCCGGAACGGCGCCCGCGAATTCTGAAAAAACGGAAGGACTAAAAATGGCAGAGATCAAACCTTTTGCGCCCCTGCGCTATACACAGCGCGGCGGCAGCATCGAAACGCTCGTTTCCCCTCCCTACGACATAGTCAGCGCCGAACAGCGTGACGCGCTGCTCAAACTCAACCCGTACAACATAATCGGCGTTGAGCTGCCGCAGGGCGAAGGTGAAGCAAAATACCGTGCGGCGGCAAAGCTGCTCGAATCGTTCAGATCCGACGGCGTGCTGAAAGAAGACGACGAAAGCTCGATTTTTATCTACTCCGAGGAATTTCCGTCGGAAGGCGGCAAAAAGACCGTCTACGGCATCATCGGACGGGTAACATTGCACGAATTTTCCGAGCGCATCATATTACCGCACGAAGAGACGCTCACAAAGGCGAAACAGGACAGGTTTGACCTCATGTGCGCAACCTGTGCAAACATCTCTCCCATTTATGCGCTTTATAACGATGACAGCAATGCGATCGACCTGATACTGAAAAGATATATGACAGCTGCACCGTTGGCGTGCTTCACCGATAAAGACGGGATCACACACCGTCTGCACCGTATCCCCGCAGGGAAGGATACCGACGCCATAGCCGCAACGCTTACTCCGCTCCGGCTTTTCATAGCCGACGGTCACCACCGTTATGAAACGGCGCTGCGCTATAAAAAGCATCTCGCAGCCGCAGGTGAGCTTGAAAGCACCGCGGCTGACAGCCAGATGATGCTGCTGGTAGAGATGAAGAACCCGGGGCTGGTGGTCTTTCCCACACACAGGCTCGTCAACCCGCGCGCCGCTATCGACCCGCAGGAAATAGTAAACCGCGCTTCGGAATATTTTGACGTGGAAGCTCTCGAAGGCGACCCCGCCGAGGCGCTTTCACATTTCGGCACACGCCCCGGCTGTTTTGTCCTTTGCGCACCCGGAAAGCGGTTTCTCTTTAAACTGCGCGATCCGTCGGTCATGCGCAGACTGCTGCCCGACATGAGCGAAGCGTATGCCACGCTTGACGTCACGATACTGCATTCGCTCGTGCTCGAGTCGCTCCTCGGCATAGACAAAGAGGACATGGCTGCGGGCAGGAGCCTTACCTATACCCGCGACACCGCCGAAGCGGCGGCGGCGCCCGAGGAGGGCAAATGCGCGTTTTCGTTCATCCTGCGCGCCACCCTTGTCAGCCAGATAAGAGACGTGTCGCTCGCCGGCGAAAAAATGCCGCAGAAATCCACCTATTTCCATCCGAAGCCCGTAACGGGGCTCGTGATAAACGACCTTCGTTCACTGAAATGACAGCCGCCGGCATCACAGGCGGAACAATACACCAAACAAAGGACTTCAGAAATGAAAGAGCTCGACAAAAAATACGACCCCTCACAGGTCGAGGACCGGCTCTATGCCTTCTGGTGTGAGCATAAGCTGTTCACTCCCGTCCCCGACCCGGATAAAAAACCGTTTTCGATAGTGATCCCGCCGCCCAACGTCACCGGTCAGCTGCATCTCGGTCACGCAATGGACGAAACGCTGCAGGATATCATCGTGCGCTACAAGCGGATGAAGGGCTTCTGCACACTGTGGGTGCCCGGCACGGACCATGCGGGGATAGCCACCCAGATCAAGGTCGAGGAGACGCTCCGCAACGAAGAAGGGCTCACCCGCTACGATCTCGGGCGTGAAGCGTTCCTTGAACGCGTGTGGGACTGGAAGCATCGCTATGGCAGCCGTATCATCAGCCAGTTGAAAAAACTCGGCTCCTCCTGTGACTGGAGCAGGGAGCGGTTCACGATGGATGAGGGCTGCTCAAAGGCCGTAAGAGAAGTGTTCGTCAACCTCTATAACAAAGGGCTGATATACCGCGGGAACAGGATAATCAACTGGTGTCCGAAATGTTCCACCGCACTCTCGGACGCCGAAGTCATCTATACGGAGCAGCCGGGCAACTTCTGGCATATACGGTATCCGTTTACCGACTCGAGCGGTGAAATCATCATTGCCACCACCAGACCGGAGACCCTGTTGGGCGATACCGCAGTCGCCGTGAATCCCGAGGATGAGCGCTACGCCAAGCTCGTGGGAAAAACGCTGACGCTCCCGCTCGTCGGGCGCGAGATACCGCTCATAGCGGACGAATATGTGGACCGCGAATTCGGTACGGGCTGCGTGAAGATAACGCCCGCACACGACCCGAACGACTTTCTTGTCGGTCAGCGCCACGGCCTTGAGGTCATCCGCGTGATGAACGACGACGCTACCATAAACGAACAGGGCGGCAAATATGCCGGTATGGACAGGTACGAAGCAAGACGCGCGATAATTGCCGACCTTGAAGAAGGCGGCTGGCTCGTGAAAACGGAGCCTCATGTCCACAACGTGGGTCAGTGCTACCGATGCGGCACCACGGTCGAGCCCATGGTGTCCGATCAGTGGTTTGTAAAAATGGAGCCGCTCGCCGCGCCCG
>URSI01000075.1 GCA_900550505.1 uncultured Eubacteriales bacterium | reverse complement strand
CGGCTTCGTCCTTGGAGACACCCTCTTTGAGAGCCTTCGGAACTGCTTCGACAAGGTCCTTGGCTTCCTTCAGACCAAGACCGGTGATGGTGCGGACGACTTTGATGACGTCGAGCTTCTTGTCGCCGAATCCGGAGAGGATGACGTCAAACTCGGTCTTCTCTTCAGCTACGGGAGCAGCTGCGGCACCTGCTGCGGGAGCGGCGGCAACAGCTACGGGAGCAGCTGCGCTGACGCCGAATACTTCCTCAAGCTCCTTAACGAGCTCGGAAACTTCAAGAACTGTGAGAGCTTTGATCTCTTCTACAAGAGCATTGATCTTTTCGCTTGCCATTTTAATTGTTCCTCCAAAAAATGATAGTGTTTTTTGCCCGGGCTCAGGCGCCCTGCTTGTCTGCGATCGCTTTTAAGGCAACGACCAGACCTCTCATGCTGCCGTTGAGTACGGTAACGAGCCCGGAAGCGGGCGCGTTGAGTGAGCCGAGCATCTTTGCAACGAGCGTTTCCTTGCTGGGAAGCTTGGCCAGACGGTCTATCGCGGCAAGGTCTATGACCTCTCCGTCAACAAATCCGCCCTTGATCTTAAAGTTTTCGTGCTTTTCCGCATACTCGGAGAGCACTTTTGCCGGTGCGACGGGATCGTCGCTGACCGCGAGCGCAGTCATGCCGGTGAGCACATCCTTCAGTCCCGTGAATCCTGCGATATCACAAGCCTTGGAGGCGAGTGTATTTTTGATTACCGCGTAGTGGACATTGTTCTTGCGCAGCTCGGCTCTGAGAGCCGTGTCCTCTTCGACCGTAATGCCCTGATAATCAACAAGTACACCTGAGCCGGCGTTTTTCATCTGCTCGGCGAGAGCAGCGACTATCGCCTGCTTTTGTTCAAGAATCTTTGCGCTAGGCATTTAGTCACCTCCTGTGATCTATGAAGCATGAAAAAACTCCTCCGCACAACCGCGGAGGAGCACACATTCGCACATCGTGATCTTGTACTCTCTTCCTCGGCAGGCGGCAACAAGCCTTTACATGAAACATACCTGCTGTCTTTGGAACAGCCTTACTGACAGCGTATTATAATACATTGTCATCCGTTTGTCAACAGTTTTGTTTTTTGCAAATCCTTCGTGACTCAGGCGTTTGCACTCAGTTTTGCGGCATTTATCTTGATGCCGGGACCCATCGTGGAGGCGATGACGCAGCTCTTGATGTACTGGCCCTTGGCAGCCGCCGGTTTTGCCTTGATGATGGCGCCCATGAGAGTCAGAAAGTTCTCATTGAGCTTGTCTTTGCCGAACGATATCTTGCCGATGGGGCAGTGGATGATGTTGGTCTTGTCAAGCCTGTATTCGATCTTACCGGCTTTTGCGTCGGTCACGGCTTTGGCAACATCCATCGTTACCGTTCCGGCCTTCGGGTTCGGCATGAGTCCCTTCGGACCGAGTATCTTACCGAGTCGGCCGATAACTCCCATCATGTCCGGAGTGGCGATGATCACGTCAAATTCAAACCAGTTTTCGTTCTGGATCTTTGCAACGAGGTCTTCTGCGCCCACATAGTCGGATCCGGCTTCCTCGGCAGCCTTCGCCTTATCGCCCTTGGCAAAGACGAGGGTGCGCACCTTTTTGCCGGTACCGTGCGGAAGCACAACTGCGCCTCTGACCTGCTGATCGGCGTGACGGGAGTCGACGCCGAGTCTTATGTGGACTTCGACCGTCTCATCAAACTTGGCCTTCGCTATCTCGCAGGCGAGTCCGAGAGCATCCTGACAGTCATAAAGCTTTGTCTTGTCGACTGCTTTTATGCTCTTTTTATAATTCTTGCCTCTTTTCATTTCACAACCTCCGTTCACTCGTCGACGACGACGCCCATGCTGCGCGCCGTGCCGGCTATCATGCTCATGGCCGATTCTATGGAAGCTGCGTTAAGGTCAGGCATCTTCGTTTCGGCTATTTTACGCACCTGCTCTTTGGAGATGTGTGCGACCTTGTCCTTCTGGGGTACCGCGGAACCGCTCTCTATGCCGCAGGCCTTTTTGATGAGAACCGCAGCAGGCGGGGTCTTGGTTATGAAGGAGAATGAACGGTCGGCGTATATCGTTATGACGACAGGTATGATAAGACCTATGTCATTCTTTGTACGCTCGTTGAATTCCTTTGTAAACATCGGGATGGCCACGCCGTATGCACCGAGCGCGGGTCCGACGGGGGGAGAGGGTGTTGCCTTGCCGGCTGGAAGCTGCAGCTTGACATAACCCACGATTTTCTTTGCCATGTCTTTATTACCTCCGTGTGGTGAAATATTTCGGGAGCCTTGCTCCCTCCCACTGTATACTCAGCGCCGGTCAGACCGGCGTACGAGTCAGTTTTCGAGCGGCTTCACCTGCATCGATTCGAGTTCTACCGTAGTTTCACGACCGAACATCGATGCCGTGACCTTGACCTTCTTCAGATCCGACGATATCTCGTCCACGACCGCAATAAACCCGGACAGCGGACCTTCGCATATGCGGACGCTGTCGCCTGTCTTGTACGAGATCTCTATGACACGCGTTTCGACACCGAACTTCTCTATTTCGGCATCCGTAAGCGGCACCGGTTTAGACCCGGGACCGACAAAGCCCGTTACGCCGCGTGTGTTGCGTATCACGTGCCAGCTTTCGTCGTTCATTACCATTTTGACGAGGACATAACTGGGGAAAAGCTTGCGCTCTACCTCTTTTTCCTCACCGCTTTCACCCGGCTCGACAACTATTTCCATCGGGATCTTCACGTCATGTATCAAATGACCCAGATTGCGGTTTGCAACGATCTTTTCTATATTCGACGCGACTTTGTTCTCATAGCCGGAGTAGGTGTGAACGACATACCACAGTGCTTTTTCTTCAGCAGACATCAGTCTCCGCCTCTCTGTCAGCCTGCAAGCGTGCCCAGCCAGAGTATCAACTGACCGAAAGCATAGTCGATTCCTCCGAGCACCAATGCACAGATCACCAGTGACGTTATAACGATGGTGGATTTCTTAGCCGTGTCCTCTTTGGTGGGCCACGCCACCTTTTGAAGCTCGCTGCGGTAGTCTTTGAAAAACTTACCGATACGTTTGCCGAGCCGTACGAAGAACGACGGTCCCTTGGATTGCTGGGATGCCTTTTTTTCAGCAGACATCGCTGTGTCCTTCCTTTCGTCGGTAAGTTACTTGCTCTCTTTGTGTTCCGTGTGCTTGCGGCAGAACTTGCAGTACTTTTTCAGTGAGATCCTGTCGGGATCGTTCTTTTTGTTCTTGACCGTGTCGTAGTTTCTCTGTTTGCATTCGCTGCACACGAGCGTGATCTTTACTCTCATGACGGTACCTCCATATTTCCGTATACCTTCCTCAGCGGTACGATACGTCCTCTTCCGACGTCTGCACCCGGCAGTTGTAATTTTTGCGTACAAAAAAAGGAACCTCCGCAGAGGTATCCTTATTGTATCAGCCCATCAATGATTTGTCAAGAGCTTTTTATAAGAATTTGAAAAAATTGTTCCGGTATCAGGTCGCGCCCGTGCCCGTATCGTTTGCCGGCTCAGAGGAAAGACTCTCCGTGCCACCCTGTGGCGGTGTGTTCAGTACAGCGTCACGATATTCCAGCAGCGCTTTTTTGTATACTGCCAGTGAAGCTATAACGAGACAATAAAGTGCGATCCCCAACACCGTGTCCAAAGCCGACAGCATCGCATTCCCCGAGCTGTAAACCAGTTCCGTCGCCTCGCCTGAAACAGCTCCGCCGAGAGTCGCCATATAGTCTTCCAGTGCCTTGAACAGCTCGTTTGCAAACGGAATGAATGCTATGGATGTTGCCAGCGAAACCAGCGTGGACAAAACGAACAATACTGCGGCGGATATCAGCGCACCGACACCGGCACCGCACGGCGGTATGCCCATCAGTGCGTCGCGGAAGTCGGCGGTCGTTTTTGATATCCCCGTCAGCGTCAGCACTCCGGCGACAAGGTATAAAACAACAAACGCTCCCAAAACAGCCATCAGCGGGACAAGAAAATCGTTGAATACATTCAGTATGAGCTGAGTGGATTCGTCCGGCTGTACTTCCTGTGACTTGAGAAACGACAGCAGCATCGGCAGGAACATGAGCGCCAGCCCCATGAATACGGCGGCGAGGATCAGGAGTACGCCGACTATACGGCTGTAGATCACGTAGCCCTTGAGTGCCGAAGACGGAGATTTCCCGTCTTTCGAACCAAAGTAGAGCATACCTGAAATTATCGCGATAACGATAGCTCCTATGTTGAATTGCACATCAAACGATATCCCCGACCCGTCTGCGCTGAAGCTGAACATCCCTACAAATTGTTTTGCTGCGGCGATAAGAAACAGCGCAAAAATCACGTTCTTTGCAAAGTGCTTTCTCAGTATGGCTTCAAACATCGTTATACCCCCTGTTTTTCATGTATGGCGGTTTATTTTATCGCTCAAAAAGCACCGGCGGTCTCGGGTGCGTTGCATCGGAGATCAGTGCTCCATCATCCATACCCGCGTGGAATGTCTGCCGGCGTCAAACCCCGTGGACAAAAAGATATCCACATACCTCAGGGCGTCCGCGGTCTCAAGCACTCGCCCGCCGAGGCACAGCACGTTGGCGTCGTTGTGACGGCGGCACATTTCGGCGGTGTAGTCGCTGGTTACGAGCGCTGCTCTTATCCCGGGCTGTTTGTTTGCGACGATCGACATTCCTATCCCGGTGCCGCATACGAGTATACCTTTGTCGGCGCTGCCCTCGCTTATCAGGCGGCAGACCTTTTTCGCATATACGGGATAGTCGACCGATTCCGTCCCGTCGGTTCCGCAGTCGATAAACTCTGCGCCTTTTTCTCTCAGATGAGCGGCTATCGCGCATTTCAGTTCGTATCCGCCGTGGTCACATGCAAGTGCGATCATGAATGTTCCCTCTCTTTCATTCTTTCCTCGTATTCGCGTTCCGCCTGCGGTTTTCTCAGGTAGACCGGACTGAGCGCGGCGGCTTTTGTGAACACCGTGTACGGTGAAGCGCCGGGCTCGTCGGCTCGTAGCGCCGTCGCGGCCACCGAAAGCGCGTTCTGGTACAAAGCCGCAGGACTTGCCACCGTGGTTTGAATGCTGCATACCGAGGAAAACAACTCTGCTCCGTCTCCGCACAGCGTCACTTTCCCGCCTGATCCCGCCAATTCCTTTTCAAGCTCTTCCGCCGTGATGCATCGGTCGGGCGTAAGCCGTTTCCCGTCACGAAACAATGCGTTGTAAAAACAGTTCCGCCGCGCATCCATCACGGGACATATCGTGCCTTCAACGCCCCTCAGGTTTTCCGCAAGCGCATCGAGCGTAGACACCCCCGCGCACATTGCACCGTTGTAAGCCAAGCCCTTGACCGTGGCTACTCCTATCCGCACCCCCGTGAAAGAGCCGGGGCCGACGCTCACGGCAAAAAGGTCAATGTCAGAGCAGTCAAGCTCCATAAGCTCCAGCGCCTGACGTGCCATCGGCATGAGTGTCTCGCTGTGGGTGAGCCGGTTTTTCACGGTAAGCAGGGAGTATGAGGTGATTTTTCCGTTACCGGCCTGTACCGCCGCCACCGTGGCGGCGGTTGCGGTCGTATCAAATGCAAGAATATTCATTGTATTTCCTCGGTCACGGTTCACGTTCGTCAGTGACCGTGATTTTTCTTGTAGTGTCGTCGAGCCGTTCGATACGCACGCGCAGCGCGTCGTCGGGTATGGCAAAACCTATGTTTTCGCTCCACTCGCATATCACCGTGCCGCTGTCGGCAAATTCGTAAAACCCTGTGGCATACAGTTCGTCTTCGTCCTTGATGCGGTACATATCAAAGTGGTACACCCGCTGCCCGGCGTCCCCGTATTCGTTTACTATTGCATATGTCGGGCTGTGCACGAGGTTTCTGGCGTCCGGTGAAAGCACCGATACCATCCCTCTGACGAACACGGTCTTTCCCGCTCCCAGATCTCCGTACAGGGCAGTGAAGGCGCAGCCGTGTCCCGATGCCACCGAAGCTCCCAGCGCCTCGGTCTCTTCCGGTGAATGAGTGATATAAGTTTCTTTCATTTCAGAACAGTCCGTGTATGACGCCCTCTGCGTCAACATCTATCCTCTCCGCAGCCGGATGACGCGGCAGTCCCGGCATCGTCATTATATTGCCCGCCAAGGCCACCACAAAGCCTGCACCCGTGCACACTCTGACCTCGCGTATCGT
>URSI01000074.1 GCA_900550505.1 uncultured Eubacteriales bacterium | reverse complement strand
CCTTTTTTGCATCGGATCTCCTTCTCACGCCGTGCGACGACGCTCGGGAGCGTTCAGTCGGCAGGCGATATTTGCTCGTATTTCAGCAGATCGATCGTCACGTCCTCACCGAAAAGATCGGAAGAGATACGCAGCACTGTCTGGGTCTTTTCATCGAAATATATCTTTACCGTATCGTCATTGACCGGGATCTCGGCCTGCATATAGCGTTCGTCCTCGGGCTCTACTATCGCGCCGTCGGTAAGCAGGCGTTCCCGCACCACCTGGAGGATGTCGTTTGTCACTGCGACGATATTCAGCGCGCCGTCATCAAGATCGGAAACTATCCCATCATAATCGGCATGGAGACTGCCGTCAGCCCTGCGTTCCACCCTCAGGCCCGTCAGAGGCTCGGGTGACGTAAACTCGGTCGTCATGGTGACATCGGCTTCGCTGTCGTAAAAGCTTATGACAGCCTCAAGCTCTGTCGATCCGCTCGTTATGCGCGCCGTTATGCGCAGCGGCGGTTCAAATGACGCGGCCATGCCGTCAAGTCCGTTGCCCGTGCCGCAGGAAGAAAGGATCAGCACGGCTGCCAGAAGCAGAGGAATCAGTTTTTTCATCGTTGCTACCTCTCGAATGTATTGTGATGTAATCATCATCGCCACATTCTATGAAGAGCAATCGGATTATATGACGTTCACGTGCGTCACATCATAAAAACATCCGTCTCAATATCTGACCGGTTTGACGGTCGTCGCCGAAGCGTTATAAAAACGGAATATCGACAGCGCCTTGTTGGTAGCTTCAAACAGCACCGCGCTGTCGCAGCCGTCCGAATCACGGTACACGCCGATATAAAGGTCGGGAGACTTATACGAAGACGCGGCAAAAACACGTCTCGATGCATCTATCGAATCCCACACCTGCGTATTCTCTGCATACGGAACAACACGGACAAAGTCACGCAGCATAACTTCGCAAAGCAGTTTGCGTGTGCGCTGAGCAAGCACTGCCTCCATCCTGAATGTGGCAGAGGCGATCACATATTCATATTCTATACGCTCATAGCGCGACAAATACCACCGAAGCGCCCATGCAGAGAACAGCCCCAGCACCACGAGCGTCGGCATCTTCACCACGATCAGCACCAGCACCGATATTACCGCAAGCAACAGCAACGCGGCAAGCCAGGACAGAAATTTGATACGTCTGATGTAAGAATCTTTTTCCCTGACTACAAGATATTCAGCATAATTTACAGAGCTTTCTCCGCCTGATGCCATACAATATACCCCGCCTTCCAACCGGATGATGTAACATTCTATCACACGGAAAAAGTTTTTTCAATGGCGTTATTGTTTTTATTCCAAAAAAAAACGGCGGCACGTCTTGAAAAAAAAAGAAAAATCGGGTATAATGTGACAATAAATCTTTCAGGGGTAATGAAAATGTATGACGTTGCGGTGATAGGCGCAGGTGTCACGGGCTCGATGACCGCCCGCCTGCTGTCGTTCACAGGGCTTAAAACCATAGTTTTGGAAAAAGGCGACGACCTCGCCTCCGGCGCAAGCCGCGCAAACTCGGCGGTCGTCCACGCAGGCTACGATCCGGTGCCGGGCACGCTCAAGGCCAAGCTGAATGTCCGCGGGGCGCAGCTTATGGAGCAAACGTGCCGCGAGCTGGACGTGCCGTACAAACCGATGCCTTCGCTCGTCGTGGCTTTTAACGAGAAGCAAACAGAAACGCTTCGTGCGCTGCTCGAGCGCGGCGAAAAGAACGGGGTAAAGGGTCTCAGACTGATAGACAGCAAAGAGCTTCACGAGCTCGAGCCGGCGCTCAGTCCGGACGCCGTCGGCGCCCTGTATGCCGACAGCGCGGTCATCAGCCCCTACAAGCTGACGATAGCCGCTGCAGAAAATGCCGCGGTCAACGGGGTCGAATTTCTCTTCAATACGGAGGTGCGTTCGATAGAGTTCGACGGCGACTTTACAATAAACGGTACCATCCGCGCACACCGCATAGTCAACTGTGCGGGCGTCGGGTCGGCGCATATTGCGTCGCTCATAGGCGACGATTCGTTCTCGATAATACCGCGCCGCGGGGAATATATGCTCTATGACAAGAACAGCCTTTGCGTTTCTTCCGTCATATTCACGGTGCCCACGGAAAAGGGCAAGGGTGTGCTGGTGCTTCCGACCGATTCGGGGAACATGCTTGTCGGTCCCAATGCCGATGCGATCGAAGACGGCGCGGACACCTCTACGACTGCACAGGGGCTGGCATTTGTCCTTGAGAATGCGAAAAAATCGGTCCCGTCGCTTTCCTCACGCGGGGTCATAACGCAATTCTCGGGCGTCAGGGCGACGCCTACGACCGACGATTTTGTTATCGCGCCTTCAGAGGCAAATCCGCTGTTTATAAACGCCGCGGGAATAGAGTCTCCCGGGCTTGCCTCTTCACCGGCCGTCGCCGAATATGTCCTGTCGCTGCTTGAAAAAAGCGGAGCTGACATATCACAGGTCGCCGGCAGGACGAGACGCATAGAAGCCTGTCCCCATTTTGCCGAGCTCGACGACGCGGAAAAGGAAGCACTCATAGCGCGTGACCCGCTGTTCGGTCATGTGATTTGCCGCTGTGAGACTATAACGGAAGCGGAAATTGTCGACGCTATCCGCAGACCTCTCGGCGCGCGGACGGTAGACGGGGTCAAGCTCCGCACTCGTGCCGGGATGGGAAGGTGTCAGGGCGGTTTCTGTTCGCCCAAGGTGGCAGCCATACTTGCACGCGAGCTGGGCGTGCCTCTGACCGAAATATCCAAAAGGGGCAGCGGAAAACTGCTTACGGGTGACACAAAATGAAGACCAATGAAAAACAGCTTGTAATAATAGGGGGCGGTCCTGCCGGACTTGCCGCCGCCGTATCGGCATATCAAAACGGCGTGCGCGATATATTGATACTTGAGCGCGGAGACACGCTCGGAGGCATACTTACTCAGTGCATACACGCGGGGTTCGGGCTCCACACCTTCGGTGAGGAGCTCACGGGTCCGGAATATGCGGCAAGATATATCGAAAAGGTACGTGACATGGGCATCGAATACCTGCTCGGTGCCATGGTGATATCGGTCGACAGCGACAGAGTCGTCACGGCGGTGTCTTCCGAACGCGGACTCATCCGGCTGAAAGCAGGTGCCGTGATACTCGCGATGGGCTGCCGCGAGCGCACACGCGGAGCGCTCAATATACCCGGCACGCGCCCCGCAGGCGTATATACTGCCGGGACCGCGCAGCACTATGTGAATCTGCAGGGGAAAATGGTCGGACGCCGCGTAGTGATACTCGGCTCAGGAGACATTGGTCTGATAATGGCGCGCCGTCTGACACTTGAAGGCGCCAAAGTCCTGATGGTGTGCGAACTGATGCCGTATTCAAACGGGCTCGGCCGCAACATCGCACAATGTCTGGAGGATTTTTCGATACCGCTGCGTCTCTCGCATACCGTCGTCGGGATCTCGGGGAAGGAAAGAGTGACGGGTGTGACCATCGCGCAGGTGGATGACAAGCTAAGACCCATCGATTCCACCCGCGAGCACATAGAGTGCGATACGCTGCTGCTTTCCGTCGGACTCATACCGGAAAACGAGCTTTCCGCCGGAGCGGGCGTAAAGCTTGACCCAATCACCGGCGGAGCGACCGTCAGCGAAAGGCTCGAGACTTCCGTGCCGGGCGTTTTTGCCTGCGGCAACGTGCTGCATGTGCACGACCTTGTCGATTACGTGTCCGACGAGGCGGCGCGCGCCGGACGAAGCGCCGCGATGTATCTGGCCGGCGACGAGGCGAAAAACAACGGCGTCGGATCGTCCAAAGTCATCCGCAAGGACGGAGGCGTCAGGTATGTCGTCCCTCAGACGGTGACGGATTTCACCGGTGTTCCCCTGCTTTTCCGTGTGTCATCTCCGTGTTCGGGCAGAACCGTGGCGATAATGGCAAACGGAACGGTCGTATGGAAAAGGAAGACAGCGTTCCTGACGCCGAGCGAAATGCAGCGCATAGACATAGACGATGCCACAGCCGCAGCACTGAATGAAGCAGATGACGTCTGCATCACACTGCTGTAACGGGAGGAAGAGCATAATGGGTATAGAAACAAGAAAAATGACATGCATCATCTGCCCGAGAGGCTGTCGGCTCACCGTTACCGCAGACGAAAACGGAGACATGAGCTCATGTGAAGGGAATTTCTGTGCGCGCGGAGCCAACTACGCGAAGGCAGAGCTGAAAATGCCCGTCCGCACGCTCACCACGACGGTTAAGACGGACTCAGAGACCGTGCCGATGCTGCCGGTCAAGACCGACAAGCCGATACACAAGGATCTGCTGTTTGAAGCCATGCGCCTTGCCGCCGCTTTGAAAGTCAGCGTTCCGGTAAAAGTCGGGCAGATCATATGCCGCGATTTTGTACAGGACGGAGTGAACCTTATCGCAGGACGCGAGATCGAAAAATAAACACGAGGTGGAACAATGTACAGAAACAAAAAGCATAATTATCCGCTTTATGAAGTCAGACCTCTGAGCAGCCTGCGCGAGCTCGTCGACGGCGCAGCCGCCGATTTCGGCGACCGCCCCTATGTCAAGTACAAGAAAAACGGAGAAGTGGTCGAAGTCTCGTACAAGCGCTTCAAGCAGCTCGTCGATTCATACGGCACGCAGCTGTGCCGGCTCGGAATCTCATCCGGACATATAGCGATCATCGGCGACAACTGCTACGAATGGCTGCTTTCATATGTCACGGCGCTCAACTGCGACGGAGTGGTCGTGCCGATAGACAAGGAGCTTCCGGCTGCCGATATTGCCTACATACTCAATACCGGGGACGTCGACACGGTCATTTACACCGGCTCGATGCTTCAAAAGCTGACAGAGGCGGCAAAAAGCGCTCCCGACGTAAAAAACTTCATATGTATGACCGCACCTAAGGAGGGGATCCCGGAAGGTCACCTTTCGATGAACGATCTGATCGAAAGCGGCGCGGCTCTGCTCGGGCAGGGCGACACTTCGTATACCTCCATAACGCGTGACGTCGATTCGCTCAAGCAGCTCCTGTTCACCTCGGGCACGACCGGACTTGCAAAAGGCGTCATGCTGTCCGAAAGGAACACGGTCGACAACATACGGCTGGCGCAGCAGCTCATGCTAATAACCGAGCGCTGCCTTTCGGTGCTGCCGTACCATCATTCGTATGAATCCACGCACGGGCTGCTGACCATGATGCATCACGGCATGACCGTGTGTATCAATGAATCGCTGCGTACGTTTCTCCCCAACCTCAAGCTCTACAAGCCGACGGAGATGCTCGTGGTGCCGCTTTTCATAGAAAACATATACCGCAGGGTGTGGGCGCAGGCGGAGGACAGCGGCAAGGCCGGTGCTTTGAGAACGCTTATAAAAATAAGCAACGCATTGCTCAAGTGCGGGATAGACCTGCGCAAGCAGTTGTTTGCTTCCGTCACAAAGAATTTCGGCGGCGAACTGAAATGCATAATCTCCGGCGGGGCGCCGATGAAGGCAGAAACTGCGAATTTCTTCGAGAGCATCGGCATCGTTATAATAAACGGCTACGGTATCACGGAATGCGCTCCGATCGTTTCTGTCAACAGAAACGAGTATCATGACAACGACTCTGTCGGAGTGCCGCTGCCGGGCTCTGAGATACGTATCGATTCGCCGAACGAAAACGGAGAAGGCGAGATCTGCGTAAAGAGTTCGAGCGTCATGCTCGGCTATTATAAAAACCCCGAAGCGACGGCGGAAGCTCTGCGCGACGGATGGTTCCACACAGGTGATATGGGCAAATACGACGCTGAACGCGAATTGCTGTACGTTACGGGCAGACTTAAGAACCTTATAGTTCTCAACAACGGCAAAAACATATATCCTGAAGAAATAGAAGCGCTTCTCTCCGACTGTTTGCTGATAGCAGACGTCGTGGTCTGCGCGCAGCGCGACGAAGACGACAGCGAGACGGCACTGTGCGCCGTGGTGTATCCCGACCAGGATAAGCTGAAGGAACTCGGACAGGAAGAGCTCGAAAAGCAGGTGCGGGCATTTGTAACGGAGCTCAACGGAAAACTGCCCGCCTACAAGCTCATCAAGCAGGTCAAATTCCTTGACCACGAATTCGAAAAGACAACGACGCGCAAGATCAAGCGGAAAGCATCATACTGAAAAGCATCATACTGAAAAGCATCATACTGAAAAGCATCAT
>URSI01000073.1 GCA_900550505.1 uncultured Eubacteriales bacterium | reverse complement strand
TCTTTGGCGCGAATACCGCGATGCCGGCGTGAAAGCCGGGCATGGCGGCATGGATTATCTCGTGCAGCGTGCCTTTATAGAAGCCGTGCGAGACGGCGTTCAGACTCCGATAGATGTTTACGACACAGCATCCTGGATGGCGGTGACACCTCTCAGCGAAGCGTCGATCAATTGCGGCAGCGCCCCGGTCGCGATCCCGGATTTTACGAACGGTCGCTGGATAAACAGGGAAGCGCCGGCGCGCGGTAAGTATTGCCTTGATGAGGTTTGTACGGAGGCTTTTGAGGAAGATGCTTGATATCTGCGCACGTTTTGCCGTCAAAGGCGATCCGGTCTGCTGTGAGCCTTACGGCTGCGGTCATATAAACGATACATATCTTGTCCGTACGACAGCTGCCGATTATATATTGCAGCGGGTGAATACCGTTGTATTTCGTGACCCCGTCGGGCTTATGAACAATATCGCGCTCGTTACGGAGTATTTGGCTGACAAATGCCCGCCGCGTGGCTCGTTGCATCTTATACGCGCTGCGGACGGCGGACTTTTTTTCAGTGACGACAGCGGATTTTATCGTATGTATGATTTTGTGACCGGGTCTGTCACATATCAGCGCGTCGAGTCTTCGCATCAGTTTGAGCTGTGCGGCAGGGCGTTCGGCGATTTTCAGCAAAAGCTTTCGGGCTTTGATGCTTCACGCCTCTGCGAGGTGATACCTAAATTTCATGATACCGGTAAGCGATATCGGGATTTTGAAGCTTCGCTCGATGCAGATCGTTCGGGAAGAGCCGTCAACGCAAAGAATGAGATCGAATTCGTTAAAAATCATTCGGGGCTGTGCACGATTCTCACGGACGCGCTTGCGGACGGAACGCTCAGACTGCGCGTTACACATAACGATACAAAACTCAACAATATACTGTTCGACCAATGTACCGGAGAGCCGCTTTGCGTTATTGACCTTGATACCATAATGCCCGGACTGGCGCATTACGATTTTGGTGACAGCATAAGGTTCGGTGCTTCGACGGCCGCAGAAGACGAGCCCGATCTTTCAAAGGTAAACTTTTCACTTGAACTGTTTGAGTCATATACCCGCGGGTTTTTTGACGGATGTTCGTCGGCGCTGAGCGACGCGGAAAAGCTGTTGCTTCCGGAAGGCGCGATCCTCATGACGCTTGAATGCGGCATGAGATTTCTAGCCGACTATATTGACGGTGATGTTTATTTCAAAACGTCCTCGTCCGAACATAACCTTATAAGAAGTCGGACGCAGTTCAAGCTTGTTTCGGATATGGAGAGACTTCGCCCGCAGATGCAGGCGGTAATCGAAAAATATATGCAGTAAGGAGCTAAGAAAATGGAAAAGGCAAAGTATCTCACAAACGGAAAAAACAAAAACATCACGCTGATAGTGTGCAAGGATTATGAAACTCTCAGCATGAAAGCCGCTCAAATCATAGCCGCACAGGTCAACAGCAAGCCGGACTGTGTTCTCGGACTCGCCACCGGTTCATCACCCGTCGGACTTTATGCTGAACTCATCGAAATGTGCAAACAGGGGCGTGTCGATTTCTCACGAGTGAAATCTTACAACCTTGACGAGTATTATCCGCTTTCACCCGATAACGACCAGAGCTACCGTTACTTTATGGATCATAATCTCTTTTACGGCATAAACATAAAAAAAGAGAACACACATGTTCCCAGCGGCACGGCAGCCGATATTGACGCCGAGTGCGCAGCATATGACAAGGCAGTAGCTGAAGCGGGCGGTATCGACCTGCAGCTGCTCGGCATCGGCGGCAACGGCCATATCGGTTTCAATGAGCCTACCGATACCTTTATCATACCTACACATAAGGTGACTTTGAAAGAGGATACAATAAAGGCAAATTCCCGCTTCTTCGCAAGTATAGACGATGTGCCGACTCAGGCGGTGACTATGGGTATAGGGACTATTTTCAACGCACGCAGTGTGCTCCTCGTTGCCAACGGTAAGGGAAAGGCTGCCGCTATAAAGGCTATGCTCGAAGGCAATGTGGATCCGCAGGTGCCGGCTTCAATACTCAAATTGCACAGCAAGGTGTACGTCGTAATCGATGAAGATGCTGCCTCTGAGCTTACGGAATATACCGAAGCCTGATAGGTGATGAAGATGAAAAAATTAACATTTGAGTCATATCGTCAATTTTATCATGACAGATTGCTTGACGATTACGTTCCCTTTTGGCTGAACAGTGATCTGTTAGACAAGCAGTACGGAGGGTATATAACCTCTGTCGACCGTGAAGGTAAATCTTATAATGACGATAAATCTGTCTGGTTTCAGGGACGCGGCTTGTGGTCGTTCAGCGCGCTTTGCAACCGCTACGGTGCGCGTGAGGAGTGGCTTGAGGCAGCGCGTATAGGCAAGGACTTTCTTGAAAAGTATTGTGTTGACAGTGACGGCAGGATGTTTTTTACCGTAACGCGTGACGGCAGACCTCTGAGAAAACGGCGCTATATGTACTCTGAGAGCTTTTATGTCGTCGGCATGGCTGAATATGCAGCGGCTACCGGCTGTAAAGACGCGCTGGAAAAGGCTGAGCAGTGCTTTGAACTGATGCTCAGACTTTACCGAACGCCGGAGACGGATCCGTACAAGATCACACCGAAAACGTATGCTTCCACAAGGAGCGACCGCGCCAGCGCCGTTCCGATGGTGCTTGTGAGCAGCGCTCAGGTGCTGCGCCGCTGTGATCCGTCTAAGGCTGACTATTATACCGCCGTCACGGAGGAAATGGTCGGCGATATATTGAATTACCATTACAAGCCGGAGCGTCGCTGCGTGCTTGAGTGTGTCGGTCCCAACGGGGAGTTTATAGACAATCCCGCAGGGCGCTGCGTCAATCCCGGGCATTCCATTGAGAATTCCTGGTTCCTGATGAATCAGGCAAATTATACGGGAGATAAAGAGCTTCTTGAAAAGGCGCTGAACATCCTTGACTGGTCGTTGGAATTGGGTTGGGATAAGGACTTCGGCGGAGTGGTATACTTCCGCGATTGTGACGGCAGACCGTGCGAGCAGCTTGAGCATGACATGAAGCTGTGGTGGGTACACAACGAGATACTTATTGCGACCCTGATGGCGTACGCCATGACCGGCGACGAAAAGTATTGGAAGTGGTTTTTGCGCACTCATGATTATGCGTTCGGACACTTCTCCGATACGCAGTACGGTGAATGGTACGGATATCTCCATCGTGACGGCACCGTTTCACACACACAGAAGGGCTCCATGTGGAAAGGTCCCTATCATCTTCTCAGATGTATGATGCTTTGCGAGGCATTGCTCGGCGATATAGCAGCCGGTCGCAAGC
This sequence comes from uncultured Eubacteriales bacterium, assembly GCA_900550505.1. Taxonomy (GTDB): domain Bacteria; phylum Bacillota; class Clostridia; order Oscillospirales; family CAG-382; genus UMGS1307. The sequence goes on along the minus strand of URSI01000073.1, from coordinate 2,922 downwards.
CCGGCGGGTTGCTCTGAAACTTCTGGACGGCGGTTCGAAAGAACCGCCGTTTTTGCGCCTTTGTTGACATCTGAACTTCTGAGAGTTATAATGAAAGTAGCGTAGTTTTTCAATAAAAGGGGGCATATTATGAAAAACAGCCGTTTGAGGATTTTTGGTTCTTGGCTTTTGAGTTTGTTGATGCTGCCTGCTTTTCACGTCGGAGCAGCCGATGAATCACACGACCGGACGAACTTGGCGTTAGGAAAACCGGTAACGGTGCAAACGGATGTGCCGAATGCTTCAAGCTATGCCGAATTAGACAGATTTGTTCCTGAATTGCTGACGGACGGTGAATACGGTCCTGCAAAATTCAGCGCTCCGCAATGGAATAAATTTTATCGTGCGGTGGGGAGAACGCTTACAGTCGATCTTGGTACTTTGTGCACTGTAGACGGCATTTAGCAGAACTGCGCTGCCGGAATAGTTTGCCCCAGGACGGTAAGTGTGTATGTGTCACAGGACGGAGTGAACTTTGCCGAAGTCAGAGCGCCTTCCGGAGGGATTGCTCCTTTTCAGCCGTATGAGGGCAATACCGATATGATAGCAGAGTATGATATCAGCTTCGAGCCTGCCAGTGCACGTTATGTTGCGCTGCATTTCGATGTAACGGTAAATTCTTTTGTTGATGAGATAGAGATTTACGGATATAGCGGGTCTGACTTGGAGCCACTGACGGATTATACCGACATAGTCCCTGCATCGCTTGATTCCTTTTGTGATCGGGAGGCACTTGGCGGCGATTGTGATATAATATGTTTCCATGCCGGGTATTCACCGGACGAACCGCGGTACGTCAACAACACAAAGGAATTCTTTATGCCCTATATCGGTTATGTTGACTCTGTCGGTACAGTCGTCGATACTATGTTTGACTCAGTCATGTTTCTCATTTTTCAGGGTAAATGTCCTTCCGGCGGAAGTCTGACGATAAACGGAGATCCGACAGATATAAACGATTGGATAATGCTGCTGAACAACTATTTTGCGGAAGACTACAATCTGCATGCACTCGATCAGGCCACGGCGGAACTGAAATCGAGCCTTTCGCTGCCGGAAGATCATAAAACCTCCGTGTACCTAACGGTGCCATATCCTAAAATAAGCAATAAGGACTTTGGTGATTTCGAGTCCGACGGCGTTCCTGAAAAGATTTCTACATATCAGGATTGCCTTGACGTAAGCGTGTGGTTTTTGGAACAGGTACAGATGCGTTGGGAATCTGCAGGCTTTGAAAATATTGATTTGAAGGGGTATTTCTTTAACAGTGAGGCGTTGACCGGCCAATATTATGAATATGAGGATCGGTACGCTGCCGATATGACAAAATTGCTGCACGAACGCGGACTCTATTGTGTTATGATACCGTACTATCAGGCCACAGGGATCGACCGCATACAGGAAATCGGGTTTGATGCTGCGCTCATGCAACCGAATCTCTCATTCAACGAGTCATTACAGGATGATCCTGAGAGGATGATGGATGATTTTTCTATGACCGCGTCACAACTTGGGCTCGGTATACAGATGGAACTTAACAGTTCTCTGAGATGGGAACCGGACAAATATGGTCCGCTCTATATGCAGTATCTGGCATCCGCCTCACGAAGCGGTCTCATGACGGATACGATACACGCGTATTATAACGGCGCCGGCCCCGGAAGCTTTTATGATTGTGCGAATGGAACGGGACAAAATCGTTTCTATTACGATGTGACTTACAAATTTATAAAAGGAACGCTGAAATTGCCGGAGACATTCGCGGTCGGTGAACTTAACACGTCACTGGAGGCCGTTACGGGCGGAAGAGTCGTCGGTGAGTGCGGTGCGGTCGGAGACTGGTACTATACCTACGAGCTGACGAAAATGCCTACCGGCGGTAATGTTCGCTTTCTGGATAACGGAACATTTGTTTATACCGCCGGGAGAAAGTTTGTCGGCGAGGATAGTTTCAGTTATGATATCCTTCTGAACGATGAGCTTATCGGCAGCAATGATGTCACGGTCGTTGTTTCGGCTGCACAAGAGGACGAATCGGTTGCGGATGTTACTTCGGTAACGGCAGAGAGCGAAGTTCCTTCGAATGAGGGGAAGATAAAATGGTACGTTATATCTGCCGTTATTTTGCTGGGGCTCGTCGGTATCGCTGTATATTTCATGGTAAAACGAGCAGGCGGGAAATAATAAATCATGGTTTCATTTGATTTGTATTAAGGCAGATCAGCGTTTTCATGCATTGACAGTACCCGTTGATTTATGTACCGTAGCAGTCATCCACGTCGCTATATAGTTGACGTCAGTTTCAAGTATAAAAAAGCACGGGGGAAGGCGTGCAAAATTAGCGGTAAAATGAAATTAGCCACCACGGTTTTCGTGGTGGCTTTTTGATATGCAGAAAGCAAAGAAGAAGCCCCGCCGAAGCGGGGCAAGGTTTATTCGAAACATTCAGCATAATTAGTATCTGCTTTTATACGTTCCTTGAATTCTTCGGGAAGAACTTCTATCCAGCCTTTCCAAAACGTTGCGGAGATTGAGGGAAAGTTCTCGCTTGGGAATGTTACCTTTGCTACAAGCGGTGAGGTATATTGATATTCTCCCGTACACCGAATGGAAGCATAAAGCTTTTTATGCTTAAATCCTTTTTTGAAGTATTCAAACGCTTGATCTGAGTTCTTATTTAATCTCGCTTCAAATACTGCTGCGTGCAGATATAGTTCTCCAAGATGAGAGTGTGCAACACCACATCTTCCGTCGCTAAAAATCGATTCATATAAATGCGCGAGATCCACAAACAATTTGATTCCTTCTGCTTTTGTAAACAGTGAAATTTTGGTGCACACGGAGTTGCACAGAACATTTTTTAATTCTGTCAAAAGTGAAATG